>CABSEG010000038.1 GCA_902476645.1 uncultured Lachnospiraceae bacterium
TTTTTTCAAATCAGCTTTCCCGCCGCAAATATGTCATTTGGTCTGATTGCGGCGGGAAACACACATCAGGAAAGGAGCATCTATGAAACGAGACGAATTTCAGGCCCTGCTTGCCAAGGCCCCCATTCTTCTGGACGGAGCTACCGGTTCCAATCTGATGAAAGCCGGAATGCCCAAAGGGGTATGTACGGAACAATGGATTTTGGAACACCCCGATTCCTTTATACAGTTACAAAAAGAATACGTACAGGCAGGCTCCCAAATTCTCTATACGCCCACCTTTGCCGCCAATCGTATCTCTTTAGGGGAACACGGACTGGCTGATCAAATAGATGTCATGATTCCCAGACTGGTGGGGCTATCTCGCACAGCTTCTAAGGGGCAAACGCTTCTGGCAGGGGATTTGACCACCACTGGGAAGACGGATCTGCCCTACGATCAGCTTCTGAACCTATATCAGGAACAAATCACCCTGCTCGCCCGTTCCGGAGTAGATCTGCTTGTAGCGGAGACTATGATCGGAGCTGAGGAAACCATGGCTGCCATAGATGCCGCCCACGCCGTCTGCGACCTTCCCATTCTCTGCAGCCTGACGATTGAGGCAGACGGCAGCCTTTTCTTCGGAGGCAATGTTTTTGAGACCGCCGTGATGTTGGAAGAACTGGGGGCTGATGCTGTGGGGATCAACTGTTCCGTTGGACCGGATCAGCTGACTGCTGTCATAAGCACTCTAAAAAGCTCCGTCTCTATTCCCATTCTGGCCAAACCAAATGCGGGTATGCCTGTGATAGATGCCCAGGGCAACGCGGTCTACTCCATGGACGCAAAGTCGTTCGCTTTCCATATGCAAGCTCTGGTACAAGCAGGAGCGTCCCTGGTAGGAGGATGTTGCGGAACGACTCCGGAGTATATTCGCCTTCTGGCAAATATGATTCGCAGATAGAAAAAGATCCGGCGGAGGGATGGTGCTCATCTCCTCCCCGGATCTCTTCCGTTAATCTTGCTTCGCGCCGCACTTGGTGCAATAGCGGTCCTCGGAAAGAATCTGCGCCTTACACTTTACACAGGTTTTATATTCCACCGCCACTTCTTCCTCCAGCGCTTTTTGTTCTGGATACCTGGTTCCGCAAACCGTACAGAACTGTCCGTTTGCCGGCATTCTGGCACCGCAGTTTGGACAGGACTTCTCATGCTCTATCTGATAAATCCGCTCCTGTAAAAGCGCAATTTTTCGTTTGCCCTCATGAACCTTCTCCACATTCTCCAGCAATTCTTCCTGGGCATCCTCGCTATGCAGCGCAAAATACTGCTGCCCCAGCTGGGCAAAGCATCCCCGGAGCCGTCTTTCTTCTTCCTTGATCTGGAGCTTTAAATTGCTGATTTCTGCCACATCTTTCGCTTTTTTGGCCATAGTCTGACTGGTCTTTGTAAATTTTTTCCCAAACTCATCCAAAAATCCCTTCATCTAAAACCTCCTGTTTTTATGCTTCCCGATCACGCAGCTTTGTGCCGCACATATTGCAGTATATGTATTCTTCGCTGCATTTTGCCCCACACTGGGGACAATAGCATTCCCCGGAAGTCTCTTTCGCAACCGCTGCTTCCACCACGGTAAGCGTACCTTCTTCCTGCATGCTTTGCTCCTGCAGCTCCTCCTGTAAAGAGGATTCGCCCTTCATCTTCCCGTTGATCTCTCCCAGATGCCTGCAAGCCAGGATCAACATTAACAAAAATTCATAGACGATCCGCACCGCTAAATTTCCCACCGTCAGCAAAATCACACCTGGCCCGATCGCCACTATGGAAACAATCAAAAAAACTCCCATGGTAGTGCAGACACAGGCCATCAGGACATAGCAGAACTTTAACAGCCCTTCTATGATATAAAACCGAAAGTGCAAAAAATCATATGCCTGTTTTAGCCTTCCGGTAAAATGGTTTTCGTTCTTTTTCGACATAAACCAGAAAAAGAGGACGAACGCGCCTATCACTCCGATTACCAGCCCCAATACTGCCATTACATTTACAATTCCTTCAAAATCCAGCTTGATCATGGTTTTCCTCCTGTCGTTTATTGGTCTTATTATACAACCTTGCCGTGAAAACCACAAGCAAGGATACACAAAAACCGGAGCTTAAAAGCCGCACTTTTTACACGGCTTTTAAGCTCCGGTTTTTGCTGCGCAAAACAACTTTTTCTTTTACTCCCATCACCTAAGCTAACAGGATAAGGAAGCCTGTGTCAGTTTCTTTCCCTGTCTTTTTTTCCAGTACATGACTCCGCCTCCTGCCAGGGCACATACCCCAAGAATAGTATAGAATCTCCAATCCGCATAAAAAGGAGGATTCACGTAAGGAAGTTCCAGAGTAAAGGGCCCTGCTGTGACGATACTTTCCTCGGATACGCTGGTCACAACCTGAAGCTCCTGTACGGTTAAGCTGCGATTTTTATCGGTATCGGAAAACGGATACCTGGACTGAATCTGACAAATTTCCATGCCCTCTTCCTGCGTCTGCCCGGTTTCTCCCAGCATCACAGCCAAATTCATAAAACCGTCCTTATAGACGTTTTCCGTTTCTGTTCCACCTGATAAGTTTTTAATGACAATGCTATCCTCATTTTTTGCCGCAATTTGAATCTGATATCCCTCCAGGGTTTCGGCTCCCTGTACGGTTAAGGTTGTTGTATAGACCGTATCGGTACCCTCTGCCTTTACCTCCGGTTCTGAAAATGTACAGGTAAGATTTGTCTCCCGACTGTTTTGGCTTCCCGCATCCGCCGCCTCAGTCTGTGTGGTCACCTGATCCGCCCTTACCGGCGCTGCTGCCGTAAACAACAGGCAAAAAGATAATGCACCCAAAATTATTTTCTTCATAGCAATCCTTTCATTCTTGGTTTTGGAAAGTAGATGTTACCCTCCCCACAGAATTATATGGGGAGGGTCTTGCAGGCATATGTATCATCTTTCTGATTACTGGTTTACTCCAAGATCACTGGCCTTTACCAATCTTGTTTCAAACGTATCCAGATTGTTCTGATCCAGTTCGAACACTCTCACACCTCTTAAACGGTGATTTTCTGATCCGCCTAAGCCGTATGTCTGGTATCCCACGTTTGCATCGTAGCCAAGCTGGATTCCATAATAATTTCCAGTATAATCGTTCACATGGTCATGTCCCACGAACATTCCCTTTACGTCGCCTCTTTCCAGGGCTGCCAGGAACATACCGCTGTTTACGTCCGCCGGGCACTCTTCCTCGTTTTTCTCGCCTACTACGCCAAATTTATCCTTGTTGTCCCACATATCACCCCATTCGGGAGTCGGAATATGGAAGAACATCAGCGAATTAATCTTGCCGCCATACTTTGCTTCCAGCTGCTTTGAAGTTTCGGAATACCACTGAATCTGCGCGGGACGAATCCAGTCATAGCCGCCGATTCCCGTATTGGTATCTGCGTATGCGTTGGAATCCAGAGCCCAAATATTATAAATCGGGGTCTTGCCTTCCTGATCATAGATCAGCTGATACATATCACCTACGCCGATGGTGTTCTTTCCGTTGGACTTAAATCCCTGTACTCCGCTCATGCTTGCACGGTTGATGTTATACTTAAAGCTGCGATAGAAGGAAAGCTGTTTAATCTTATTCCATCCGTCTTCATTTAACGCAGTGGTAGCGTCCTCATCATGATTTCCGAAGGTTACCAGCCACGGAATCTGACGTTCCTCAAAAGGCTGCGCAATCTGGGTCATCAGGCTCTGTAACTCTTCTCCGTCCATGTTCCCACCGATCTGGTCTCCGGTAATCACCACAAGATCCGGCTGCTCTGCATCCAAAGCCGCATTCATCAAATTCACGGTATTCTGATTCAGCGTCGGCTTTGTGTCTGTATCAATGTAGTCCTGGATGTCAGACATCTGCATAATCTTAAACTTTCCGTCCTCGTTAAATTTCAGTTTGCCAATTCTCTGGGTATCCAGGATTGCGTTTGCGATCTTCACAAAGTCGTTTAAGTCAATCACACCATTGGAATCCATGTCATATTTGGCTGCTTCCGGCCATTTGGAGGAAGCATCATCTACCATAAAATAGGTCATAGCTTTTGACAGTGTCTGCACATTGAACTCTTCAATCAGGGCGTCGCTCATAACAGCAATCACGTTTTCATTGTTTCCCAGCACTACGTCCACTGCCTCGCCGCCTTTTGCGGCCTCCGCAGCGGAAACAGTTACGCTGCCGGTGGCTTCCTCATCTCCGGCTGTTACTACCACGGTCAAAAGGTTACCATAATCTGCTTTCTTCGGATCTACCATCAAAACCACATCCACCTGATTATCGTTTTTGTCGGAGGCAAGTACGGTGACACCCTCGTTTGCCTGTACCTCCACACCCTTAAATGCTGCCGCATCATAGGTTAAGCTCAAGCTGATCGCGTCCGTTCCCTTGATTCCCTTTGTGTATACGGTACCGGAAAAACGGTCTCCGCACAGAACCGAAGTGGTCTCTCCAAACGTAAGCCCAATGTTTTCGTTGACGGTCGTTTCTTCTGATGCAAATACTGTCATGCTTGACATGGCCATCACCAGGCACATGATCATAGCAAGAAGTCTGCTAATCACGCTGTTCTTTCTTGCTTGTTTCATTTTTCTTTTCCTTTCTCCTCTTCTATCATGGTTTCTACTTTCTCCGAATGTTGGGGGCCATCCGAATGCCCATACCAGAACCGTTCCTTTCCCACAAACGAACGCCTGCAAATTTCGCCCCGCCTGCAAAGACAGGCTGTATTGGATACGTCCCCGATACATCTAAGACTTTAAAAGGCCTGTGTAAAATGACAGGCAAAATGTAGTAAAGTCATTGTAAACTCCAAATAACCCCTGCTGCGCCGGACAGCAGTATCACTCCCACAGGACCGCATTTCTTTTTCAAAAGCAAGAACATGGAAGCGGCAATCATAACTCCCGCTTCCCATCCAAATCCTCCCCGTATGCTTACCGCCTGAATGATTAGGTCGAGCCCCGCCTTTCCGATCAGCGCAATGACACCCGGATGCAGTGCGTCTAAAACCTTCTGCATGTACCTGGGTTTCAAAAGGCGGGCGCAGAGAGCCATCAGAAGAATCAGCAGCACGCAGGAGGGCAAAATACATCCCAAAGTAGCCACTATAGCTCCCGCTAATCCTCCGATTCTGGTTCCCACAAACGTAGCGCTATTGACCGCAATGGGCCCCGGCGTCAGTTGGGATATGGTCACCAGGTTGGAAAACTCCTCCTGTCCAAGCCACCCCATCTTCGATACCACCTGATCCTGTATCATGGATACAGAGGCATATCCGCCTCCAAAGCTAAACAGCCCGATCTTTAAAAAACACCAAAACAACCCTATGTATTTCATGTTCTCTCTCTCCTCCATGCTTCCAGCGTCTGAACGGCTCCTGTAAGAATGCAGAGCAACATCAGCAGAGCCGGGCTACAACCAAATATTGTAATGGCTGCAAGGGCTACACCGGCAGCAACCAACTGGAGCTCCTTTCTGTCCCGCCAGAGCCCCCATACCATCTCACAGAACGCGGCCAAAACTACTGCCGCTGTTCCTGCCATCATACCGTGCAGAGCCCAGGTTACGGCCGGATAGCGGCAAAGGGCCTGATACCAGACACTGGCCTGGCTCAGAATCACAAAGGGGGGCAAAACAGTGGCCAAAACACCGCTTAAAACGCCTAGGGCCCCGGCCAGCCGGTATCCGAAAACCACCGCCCCATTGACGGCTACAGCTCCCGGAGCAGATTGAGCTAAGGAAGTCAAATCCAAAATTTCGTCTTCCCCAATCCAGCCCCTTCTATCTGAGAACTCCCTTTTCATCATAGCAAGCATGGCATAGCCTCCTCCAAACGTAAAGGCACTGATATACAACATAGTTCCAAACCAGGAACCTAAGGTTATCTTTCTTTTCATACAATCGCCTCCTCATTTCCACTATAAATCCCCTTGTGTTATATGTAAAATAGTATTATTTTATTATTTAGATAATATATTTATTATGATACTTCAGAAATTTTTTAAATACAGGAAAGGATTTTTTATGACAAGACGACATTTGGAAATTTTCGTAGCAGTATATCAAAAGGCTAACATGACCAGGGCTGCAGAATCTATGCACTTGGCCCAACCCTCCGTCAGCCTGGCTATCCGGGAGCTGGAACAACACTACCGCATCCGTCTGTTTGACCGTATAGGGAAACACATTTATCCAACGGATTCCGGAAAACGATTTTATGGGTACGCCCTTCACATCGTATCTCTTTTTCAGGATCTGGAGGAAAATGCCCGTAGTCTGGAGCGTACCGGCACTCTCCGAATCGGTTCCAGCATCACCATTGGAAACTATGTGCTGCCTGACCTTTTAAAAATCTTTCAAAAGGACTTTCCAGCTATCCGGACAGAGGCTGTAATCCTGAATTCCGCGGCCATTGAACAGGCCATCTTAGACAACCGGATTGATCTGGGCCTGATTGAGACGGAAACTCATTCCCGCCAAATACAAAGACTTTCCTTTCTGGAGGACCGCTTATGTGTCATCGTTTCTCCCGATCATCCCCTGGTCAGGAATCCCCCATCCTCCTTTCGCCAGTTGGCGGACTTTCCTTTTTTAATGAGGGAACGTGGAAGCGCAGGCCGTGAAATCGTAGAAGGTCTCTTTGAGCTTTATCAGCTTTCTCTGACACCGCTCTGGGAAAGCGCCAGTACCCAGGCTATTGTCCGGGGTGTGGCCAACGGGTTGGGCATTGCTATTCTTCCCTGGCTTTTGGTTAAGCAAGATGTTCAACACGGTTGTGTAAAGGTCATAGAGGTACCCGATCTTAAATTAAGCCGCTATTTTTATCTCGCATGGCATCAGAACAAATATTTGACCTTGGGAGCAAAACACCTGATGGAATTGTGCCTTTCCCATTCTTTTTTGGACCACAGCTGACACTTCTTTTTGATGCGAGAATCCCTTGGTGAAAAAAGAAAGCGGCAGATGCTCTTTTGAATACGCATCTGCCGCTCTTGGCTTTTTCCTTTTACTGGCCACAGCTCCCATGGCCACAGTCATGGTGTTCCCCGTGCTCCCCGCAATCGTGATCTTTCTCTCCGTGATGATGATCACAAGAGGCATCTGTGCGGTATTCCAGTCTGCCCTCTGCCAGAGCTTTGACTGCCTCCTGCGCATTTCCGCTGACACCACCATACAAGGCGATACCTGCTTCCTCTAAGGCGTTTTTGGCGCCCATCCCGATTCCGCCACAGATCAAAGCTTCCACTCCATGCTCCTTCAAAAAACCGGCCAGAGCTCCATGACCGCTTCCATTTGTATCCACAACCTCTCCGCCTTCAGCTCTTCCGTTTTCTACCTCATACATTTTAAACTGGCTGGTATGGCCAAAATGTTGGAAAACATCTCCATTTTCATAAGTTACTGCTACTTTCATTTTCCTTCCTCCATTTTTCAAATTCAAATTTCTTATGTAAACATAGCACAAATCCTGTCTTAAAGCAAGGGCCTACGTCCTTCTCCCCTTCTGCGTATGTCCCGATTTTTCAAAAAGGAATTGACAAATCCCGGTTTCAGTGTAATACTACTGCAAAACACATCCATCGAAAGCAGAAAGGAGTTTATTATGGACTTAGCAACCGGAATCAAAGATCGAAGAAGCATCCGAAAATTTCAGGATCGGCCTGTAGACCGGAATCTGATCCGCGATATTGTAGATCTGGCCGCCTATGCGCCCTCGTGGAAAAACACACAGACCACAAGATATCTGGTAGTAGAAGACAGGGAAAAAATTCAGGCTATCGCCGAAAAGGGTACCATGGGGTTTGCCTTTAACGCCCAGACTCTTTCAGGCGCCCCGGCACTCGTGATCCTTACTACGGTAAAAGGACGCTGCGGCTATGAAAGAGACGGCAGCTTTTCCACACCCAAGGGAGACCGCTGGGAAATGTTTGATGCGGGAATTGCTGCTCAAACCTTTTGTCTGGCTGCACACGAAAAAGGACTCGGCACCGTGATCATGGGAATTTTTGATGAGGAGGCCATCGGAAAACTCCTTCCTATTCCGGAAGGTCAGCAAATCTCCGCCTTGATCCCCATCGGTTATCCGGCTGTTACGCCACCCAAACCTCCCAGAAAAACCTCGGAGGAACTTGTTTACTTTTTATAAAGAGAAGGTTCTTACACAAACCGAGACTCTTTCATCTCCATAACAAAGGGGAAGGTAGAAAACGCACCTTCCCCTTTTGTAAATGGTTTTCCACTCCAAGTCTCATTTTATGGCCTGACTTTAAGATGCCTCTTTCATTGACACATCAGGAAAGACCGGCTATAATATTTTTTATTACAGTTGTAAGAAAAGAGGAGGAAGTCTTCCATGAGCCCTTTACCACAGATATCGGAAGCAGAATACGAAGTCATGAAGCTGGTATGGAAATATGCTCCCATCAGCACCAACGAAATCACCGAAAGACTGGTACAGACCACCTCCTGGAGTCCCAAAACAATCCAGACCCTGATCAAACGCCTGGTGACAAAGGGAGCGCTCACATATCAGAAACAGGGCCGGGTTTTTGTCTATACTCCTTTGGTAAAGGAGCAGGAATATGTCCACCGGGAGAGTGATTCTTTTTTAAAGCGTTACTTCAACGGCAATATTACAGCCATGCTTTCCTCTTATATAGAAAGCGACCAATTAAGCGAGACGGAGATCGACGCTCTCCGCTCCCTGCTCTCAAAAAGGCACAAACAGGAAGGAGATTGAGATGTTTCTTTTTTCGTTCCTTCTCTGCAATTTAGGAATCTGTCTGGTCATTGGACTGATTTTAGCCATCCGGCGTATTTTTTATATTCCATTGTCCAGCCAGATGCGATATCGCCTCTGGTTTTTGTTGCTGGGACTTTTGGCTGTTCCCTTCCTGCCGTTTCAGATCCGTGGATGGGCCGGGTTTCTTTCCCGTTTGGCAACTATACAGCCTCCGTCTTTTTCTGAAATGGAGGTAATCTCTCAGGCAACAGCCCCACTGGCTGCGGAAAACACCGGGGAATGGCTGCGGGATTTTAGCGTCTCTGTAGATCGTCATACGGCTGGAATTTTTATGATTTTGCTTCTGGGCATCTGGCTTGGAGGCATTGTGATTTCCCTGTTTTATATGGTAAGATCCAGCATTTATCTGCACCGCATCCGACAATCTGCTCTTCCTCTGGAAAACCCAAAAATACGGGATCTTTATGACCAATGCCTAAGGGAAGCAAGGGTACGGAAATACATTCCGGTTTATAGTACTTCATTTTTACAATCCCCTGTGATTACAGGATGCCTCACTCCCCGCATTTATCTGCCTCTCTCTTTGATCTCGGAGGGAGATTGCAGGCAGCTTCGCTATATTTTGCTCCATGAACTACAGCATTATAAGCACCGGGACGCTGCGGCAAATGCTCTGGCTGCCCTTGCCGGCATGGTTTACTGGTTTCATCCGCTGGTTCGTTACGCCCTGAGAGAAATGAAAAATGATCGGGAAGTAGCCTGTGATACCGCCGTGCTTCATCTGTTAAAAGAGCAGGAATACACAGATTATGGAAACACGTTGCTTCACTTCGCGCAAAAAATCTCCCGTCATCCCGGGCCCTTTGCCGCGGGTATTGGTGGGAACAAAAAACAAATGCAAAAGCGCATTATCAATATTATCTCCTACGAAAGTCCTACAAAAGGGAAAAGAATAAAAAGCGGGGTTATCTTTTGCATCACCGCACTTATACTCTCGACCCTGGCCCCCCTGCTTTCTATCCGGGCAGCCAGGGAGGAGCGTGATCACTGGCAGAAGGAAGGCGCTTGTGTTTCCTACATCGAAGGGACGCCTGACTCCTTTAGAGGGGTACAGGGAAGCTTTGTCCTATATGACTTTTCCAGAGATGCCTGGCAAATTTACAATCCCAGGCGTGCTACCCTAAGGACATCGCCCAACTCCACCTACAAAATTTACGCCGCCTTATTGGCCTTAGAATCAGACCTTATAACTCCTCAGGATTCTAAAATGGAGTGGAATCAAAAAACCTATCCCATCGAAGCCTGGAATGGGGATCAGGATCTGCACTCTGCCCTGCAAAACTCCGTAAATTGGTATTTCCAATCCTTAGATGCCAGGCTTGGAAAGAATGCGATCCGGCAGTTTATCCAAAAGATTGGCTATGGCAACCAAAATTTGTCGGGAGACCTTTCCTCCTACTGGATGGAATCTTCTCTAAAGATCTCTCCGATAGAGCAGGTAGAACTGTTAAGACGCCTGTATTTCAATGATTTTATATTTTCTGCGGAAAACATACAGGCCGTAAAGGATTCTCTTCTTCTTACTTCCACCTCTGCAGGGTCTCTTTTCGGAAAGACCGGCACCGGACAGATAAATGGCAAAAACGTAAATGGCTGGTTTATCGGCTGGGTGGAAGCCTCTGACGGAGCATATTTCTTTGCTGTTAACATTCAGGCTGATGACGGAGCAGACGGCACCAGAGCCTCCCAAATCGCCCTATCGATGCTATCCGATTTGCAAATCTGGTACGATCATGCATAAAAGCCTAAAAGAGGGAAGGTATGGCAATATCCTTACTACGAATGACCAGCCATACCTTCCCTTTTTCTTATTCTATACCGCGAAACCACTGATCCAATACCTGCCTGTCCTTGTCTACCACATAGCCGCTTCCCCCCAGCTCCTTTACATCTTCTACCATGCTAAGCAGCAGTAACGGCTTCTGTGTCTCCGGATCCGGGGTAAATACGCCAAACCATCCAAGTTCTGTACCGTTTTGATCCTCTGTGGTCAGCTTTATCTCCGCAGTCCCCGTTTTTCCCGCAAGAGGCACATCTTCCCGATAGGCTCCGTGACCTGTTCCCTCAGGAGACTCCAGCACCTGCTCCATGTATTGTTCTATCAAAACAGCATCTTCCGGTGCATATGCCTTTTCCATCCATACCTGGGCCTTTGCTTCCTCCCGGTACCGCAGATAGGGCTTTATCACGTCCCCTTCATTGGCAAAGCCAGTATACAAAGATGCCAGATGAATGGGATTGACCAAGATCTGGCCCTGGCCATAGCCGCTGTCTGCCAACTGGATTTCCGATTCGATGTGCTCCCCATTGGAATACTGGGATTTTTCCACTGTAATCTCAAAAGGCAACTTTTCCTGAAATCCCAAATTCTGAAGCTCCGCCTCCAGGGTCTTTTGCCCAATCCTTAACGCAGCCTTGGCAAAATAGATATTGTCAGAATAGATTAGGGCATTCTGAAGAGTTGCGGGGTTGCTCTCATGAAGAGTGGTCACATAATAGTCTCCCCAGCTGCTGTCCTTTTGCCAGCGAAGTCCTTCACTTCCGTAATCGTTCTGGGGATCAATCGCTCCCGCCTTTAATCCAATCGCGGCAATGATGGGCTTTAAAGAAGATCCGGGACACAGTTTCTGCCGAAACCGATTATAGAAGGGCTGCCCCTCGTCTTCATTTAACGAATTCCAGAGAGCATCCGACATCCCCATCACAAAATCATTCCCATCATAAGTGGGCGTACTGACCAAAGCCAGAACTTCTCCCGTATACGGTTGCATAGCCACGGAGCAGCTCTCGTCCTCTGCAAAGACATCGTAGATAGCCTGCTGTAATCTGGCGTCAATGGTCAGCCGGATATCCTTTCCATCCTCCTTGATGGTACTGGCTAACAAGCTTTTAGTTTTCCCTGCTCCATCGACGATAACAATCTGACATCCGTCCTTTCCTTTTAGTTCTTTTTCATATAGACTTTCCATACCGCTTCGCCCGATCATGCTGGTCTGGCTATAACCCTCGCCTGCATGTTCCTCTAAATCCTCTGCGGTTACCTGCTGAATATACCCGATCAGATGGGAGGCTGCCTCTCCAAGGGGATATTGACGCACCATAACGTCGGTGATCATCACGCCCGGAATTTCTAAAAGAGCGGTATCTCTTTCCATCTTTTCTTTTGTTTCTTCTGAGAGTTCCTGTTCCATCTGTTCTAATTCTGTCAGCTTTTCCACCGTTTGAATGGGGACAAAAGAATCACTTTTTACCCAGGATGCTTCCAGTTTGCTCTGAATACTCTCTTCAGGGACCTTTAAAATCTCTGCCAGTTTCCGGATATCTTTCTGGGGGGACTCGCTCATCTGCCCCGGAACCAGCCCTACAGAAGAGGCGGTTCCCTCTCCGGCCAGCACCACTCCATTTCTATCCAATATCCTGCCCCGCTTGGCCTCATTGGTGGTCACCTGTACCTTATCATTGGAAGTTAAATCCGGGAAAATCATACAGTCCTCCCAGTGCAAACGATACGATCCCCTATTCTTTGGCTCCCGCTGGAAGGACGTCTGGTTCGAAAATGATAGCTGTCCGGCCACAGTATCCATTTTTACCTGGTAGGAAACTACAATTTCCCCTGATGTCTCCTCTTTTTCACCTTGTATGTTCAGCTGGAAATTCTCAGCTCCAATCCCCTCATAAATATTCTCATTTCTAGAAGTAAAGGTTTCCAGAAGGGTATTCGCTTTACAGGTCTCATCCAGCATCTCATACATGCCCTCATAGTTTCCATCTTCTATGTAAGCATAGTACTGCTTTAAAAGTTGACTGGGACTTTTACAGGCCCCGGTTTCGCCCTGTATGTGATCCATCACAGGCTTAAGCTTTCCCCCGAATGTCAGCGCTCCTACCGCCACCAACACGACTGCGCAAATTGCAAGTATGGAAAGCAATCCTCTGGTCTTCTTTTTCTCTCTATCACTATGTCTTCTCGCCATATAGTTTCCTCTCTGTTTCTTGAATGAATCCCCATCCATACTTTGTACCTATGGGAAGTATGGAAATACATTTTCATGCACTTGTTAATCTTACATCTGTAAGATTAACAAGTCAAGTAAAAATTTTATCACAGCTTTCTCTCTTTCCTTCCATTTTAATCAAGCGCAGCTAAACATGTGTCCTATCTATCAGTGACTTCTGCATTCTCTGCGTCATGCGATCCTTTTCCCCCACCATACCGCAAAGCAGTGAAGCTTCAGGGTGATACAGCTGTATATTCTCCCTGACTTTTTTCTCACTGAAATTTGCATAACAGTACTTACAGCCATTGGGACAAGTATGGTAGGTACCCACATCTACGCTCTCCAGGCATCCACACGCCTTTCTCTGATTTCCATCCTTTTTTCCGAGAATGCTATAACCCGTGAGTTTCTCAATAAGCCTCCGGTCAATGCAGCTTCCATGGCAAATTCCAAGACTTTGCAGCTCCACCTCCTCTGCGCAAGTTTCTATTATCATGCCATTTTCACCGGCTATGTGTGCCAGCGCGCCGGCCAGCCTCAACAACTCCTCCCCCTGTGGTCTTCTCATATTCAGATGCGCCGCATTTCTTTTGGTCTTCGCATAGAAATCCACAAAGCTGATGATTACCTTCTGCGTACATCCACAGAGCTGCTCTGCTATCTTCCCGAAGGCTCTGATATGATATTCTGTGGTATATCTCTCGTTCAGAAAGATGGGATCATACCTCCATATCACCCGCTCTTTTCCGATCTCCCCTGAAAGCCTCTGAAAAGTGGGAATCAGGACTTGGCCCTTATCCGGCAGATTTGGTTCCACATCCTTACCATAACAGGTAAGGGTAAATTGAAAATAGTATGCAAAATCCCGCAGCTGATTCAATCCAGCCATCATATTTCCCGGATTCTTTGTCCAAAACACTATACAGTCCACTACCTCCGGAGATAAGAGAAGCTTGCTGATCTGGTGGGGATTTATTGGATTTTTTACATACAAAAATCCTTCTTTTATCCGATTGTAAAACCACTGGGAATAATACCCCGGTATGTCTGTCCTTCGGCTGACGCTTAAAATCATCTGTGATCCCTCCCTCTCTTTGGCGCACTGTCATCCGAAAACGCCTTTTCCACACAGTGTTTCATCACTGCCTCCATCTGGGGTGAAATCCATTTTTTACGGTGATGCAAAAGCTGTTTCCACACCTCAATCTCAAATTCTTCCACCTCCAGATAGCGAAGCCTTCCCTCCGCCACATCTTGCTCTGTCACATAATCCGGCAGAAAGGATATACCCAGATTTTGTGTCAGAAGAGAACAAATCAAAGTCGTATTTCCGATTTCCAAAACGGGTTTCATCTCCAGGGACAGCTCCGCCAATCTTTCGTCCATCATTCTGCGATAGCTCATTCCCTTCTCTGTCAATAGGAAAGGGTGCCGGATCAAATCGCAGATGGAAAACTTTTCGGACTGCCCGATGGGATAATCCGCTCCGGTCACAAAATGCACTCCCACCCGTTCTTCCCTCACAATCTCATATTCTGTATGGTAAATGTGACTGTCCAGAGTCAAAATCATATCCGCCTCATTTTGATTAACCAGCCGCAGCAATTCCATCGTCCCCGCCGTATAAATTTTCAGAGAGATCCTAGGGTATTGCTGATAAAAAGAGTTGAAATTCCGGCTAAAAAAGACGTCGCACAGGGATTCCGCCATAGCCATCCTCACATGGCCGCAGACTTCCTTCTCCTCCTGCATATTTTCCTGCAGCTCCTGGGTCAGCTTGGTCACCTGCTGGGCATACCGTAACACTTCACGGCCTTTTTCTGTAAGAGCAATGGTGTGGTTCACCCGTTCAAACAGCTGAGAGCGCAGCTCCGTCTCCAGCTGTTTCATCTGGAAAGAAACCGTGGATTGTGAAAACCCCAGGTGCTCTGCCGCTTTTGTAAAGCTGTTTAACTCTGCGGCATAAAGAAAGGTGGTCAGATTTTTAATATCCATAATTCTGTGCTCCTTATTTTATCGAATTATTCGATGCTAAGCATTATTATAATTAGTTTTACAGATGTATACTTCTATTATATACTAGGTATCAGAAAAAACAAACGGAAGAAAAGGGGAACAGAAATATGAATGTATTGCAAGCCGTCCTAGATGCGGTGGTTACTTTTTTTGAGGCTATCTATACGTTGCTTTGGGGAGACCTTATCACAATCCCGTTGCCGGGCGGAAGTGAGCTGGGCTTATCTTTGCTGGTCATTCTTCTGGTCCCGGCAGGTATTTATTTTACGATACGTACACGATTTCTTCCCTTCCGGCTCTTTCCGGAGATGCTCAGGGTAACAGTGGAAAAGCGGGATCTTTCTGACAAACACGCCCTTTCCGGCGTGCAAGCTCTGATTGTGTCCACTGCCACCCGCGTAGGCATGGGCAACCTGGTGGGGGTAGTGGCTGCCATCTCTGCCGGAGGGGCAGGCGCCGTATTCTGGATGTGGGTGATCGCCCTTTTAGGGTCCTCCACTGCCTTTGTCGAAGCCACGCTTGCGCAGCTTTATAAACAAAAAGATCCTCTTTATGGAGGATATCGGGGCGGACCGGCATACTATATCCATCACTTTTTTGTTACCAGAAGGGGCAAAAAACGCAAAAAGTCCGTCATTGCTGTACTTTTTGCCTTATCTGGTCTTCTCTGCTGGTGTGGCATCAGTCAGGTAATCGGAAACTCTGTTTCCTCAGCCTTTGATAATGCCTTTCATATTCCCCCCCTTTATACCACAGTAGCCCTGGTGGCACTGGCAGCTATCATCGTACTTCGAAAACACGCTACCGTAAAGGTTTTAGACATTATGGTCCCGATCATGGCAGCTTTTTATCTGCTGGTTACCCTTTACATCATTGTAACAAACGCAGGTCAGCTTCCCGCAGTCTTTCAACGGATTTTTGAGGAAGCTTTTGGGCTCCGTCAGGCCGTCTCCGGCGGTTTCGGCGCTATCCTTATGAATGGGGTAAAAAGAGGCCTTTTTTCCAATGAGGCGGGTTCTGGATCAGCTCCCTGTGCCGCTGCCGCCGCAGATATCAGTCATCCGGCAAAGGAAGGCCTTCTGCAGGCCCTTGGTGTATTTATAGACACTTTAGTGATCTGCAGCTGTACTGCTATGATTATGCTGCTGACACCAGAAAGTCTGTCAGGTGGTCTGGAGGGTATGGATCTTTTACAAACGGCCATGAGCTATCATCTGGGCGAATTTGGTATTGTGTTTATTGCGGTCATCCTATGGCTGTTTAGCTTTTCTACTTTTATCGGTATTCTGTTTTACGCCAGGTCCAATATCTCCTACCTGTTTGGAGATAACTGGACATCCCAGACCCTGTACAAGCTTCTGGCTCTTACCATGCTCTTTATTGGCGGCCTTGCGGCGTATACTTTTGTCTGGGATTTGGGAGACGTGGGTGTGGGACTGATGACGATCTTCAACATGATCGCTCTGATTCCAATGGCAAAGGAATCCATGCAAGCTCTGCGGGAATACGAGTCCAAAACGCAAAAAAGGCGCCGGAAATTCTCTGAAAAGCTCTGAAATATATAGGGAATCTCGCTCCATTTTGCTTGCACCGATATCCTTTTTCGTATAGAATAATGTAGAATTTAATTTCCATGTTCGTTACGGAGGTGTTCCCAATGATTACGTTCCTTGCCCGTCTTTTTATCAAGGATTATCAAAATACCAATTCTCCAAAGGTGAGACAGGCCTACGGCATCCTATGCGGTGCCGTGGGAATCGGGTTGAATATCCTGCTCTTTATTGGCAAATTTTTTGCAGGTATCCTCAGCGGTTCCATTGCCATCACCGCCGATGCGGTAAACAACCTGTCGGATGCCGGCTCCTCTTTTATCACTCTGATCGGCTTTCAAATGGCCGGGCAGAAACCGGATTCCGAGCATCCTTTCGGCCATGGAAGAATCGAATACCTTTCCGGTCTCTTTGTGGCTGCGGCTGTTCTGATCATGGCTTTTGAGCTGGTAAAAACTTCTTTGGAGAAGATTCTGCATCCGGAGAAGGTGGAATGTACCCCCTTGATTCTGGTGATTTTGATTGCCTCTATCCTGGTAAAATTTTATATGTCCTATTATAATAGAAAGCTTGGCAAAAAACTAGACAGTGCCGCCATGTCTGCCACCGCTGCCGATAGCTTTAGCGATATGGTCTCCACCACTTTTGTCCTGATCGTAACCCTAAGCAGCCTTTTTACTGACTTTAATCTGGATGGCTGGTGTGGTATCCTGGTAGGTATCTTTATCTTCTATACTGGAATTACCGCTATGAAAGAGACGGTCAATCCTCTTCTTGGACAACCGCCTACCAAAGAACTGGTGAGTCAGATTAAAAACATCGTAAACGCCCATCCCTCCGTGCTGGGCATTCACGACCTTTTGGTACACGATTACGGGCCAGGTCATTTGATCATTTCTCTTCATGTGGAAGTATCCGCCAAGGGAGATATCCTGAAGATACACGATGAGATCGACAATATTGAGCGGGAGTTAAAGCAACGCCTGAACTGCATCGCCACTATCCATATGGATCCAGTGGTAACAGATGATGCTTTTGCCAACCAGATGAAAGACACCGTATTGGAGCTGATACGGCAGTTGGATCCGGAGTTAAAAATGCATGATTTTCGCATGGTTACAGGTCCCTCCCACACCAATCTGATCTTCGACGTGGTCGTTCCCTATGGTTGCCCCCTCTCCCCCAAAGAAGTGGAAAAGACTCTGTCCGACAAGATTCACAACCTTCCGGGAAATTTTTATGCGGTTATCTGTATTGATCAGGATTACGGAACCAGATAAGAAAGACAGCGGCGCAGCAAACACTTCCTTGCTGCGCCGTTGTCTTTCATAATGTCATGGAGCACACTACCTGGTCATCTGTGGGACAAAAGAACAACTGTCTCCACACACTGCGTCCACCCAAACATATCAACCGCCCAGGCTTCTCTCGCCTCATATCCCTTTTTCTTTAAATACTTTAAATCCCTGGCCAATGTTTCCGGCTCACAGGAAATGTAGACTACCTTTTTGGGCCCCATTTTGGCCAGTGCGTCTAAGAAGGTTTCGTCGCTCCCGGTTCTTGGCGGGGCCATGAATACCACGTCTGCCTTTTCTCCCTCTTGGGCCATACCCACCATAAATTCTCCTGCGTCCGCGCAGAAAAACCGGGCATTGGGAATATTATTTCTTCTCGCATTACTGATGGCATCTTTTACAGCGTCTCGGTTTACTTCCACACCAATGACCTGACCTGCCTGCTTACTGGCAATCAGTCCAATGGTGCCAATGCCGCAGTAGGCGTCCAAAATGGTCTCCTTCCCGGTTAGCCCTGCCAGTTCTATGGCTTTCTTGTAGAGTATTTCTGTCTGCACAGGGTTTATCTGATAAAAAGATTGGGGAGAGATGCGAAAGACACAGCCGCACAAGGTATCCTCGATATATCCCCTGCCATAGAGCGGCTTTTCTCTGTCTCCTAACACCATACTGGTTCTTTTATCATTGACATTTAACACAATGGTGGTGATCTCCGGATGGAGCTTCAGCAACGCCTTTACAAAATGATTTTTGGAGGGGAACACCGGGGAGGCGCACACCAACACCACCATAATCTGCCCGCTGGAAAAGCCTCTCCTCACCAGCACATGGCGCAAAAGTCCATATCCCGTATCTTCATCATACACCTTAATCTTAAAGGATTTCAGCAGCCCCCGGATGCTGCCTATGATCTCATCCGCCTTCTGGTCTTCAATCATACAGGATTCCACCGGAACCACCCGATGGGTTCCTTTTTGATAGACACCGGAAATGGGATTTCCCTTTCTGTCCCGGTCGAAGACAGCATGTACCTTGTTTCGATAATAATAGGGATGCTCCATCCCTATCATAGCTTTCACCTTGCAGTAGGGTGCCAGCAATGCTTTGACTCTGGCTTCTTTCCGTTTCAATTGTTCCTCGTAGGGTATTCCCTGATAGTCGCAACCCCCGCATTTTTTATATACCGGGCAGATGGGCATCGGTTGTCTCTTCTCCATGATTTGGTTTCCTTTCCGTTCCTCTCTCTTGCTCATTTTTTCTTCTTTCCTTTTGTCTTATCCCTTTCCAGATTGTAAACCGCCCAGATCTGCTCCGTCTCTTCCCGGATGCGAATGTGGGGGATACTTTGAATATACTGCTTAAACTGGGAATAGCCATAATCTCTGACCTTAAAATCCTTGAACCTGGCCCGGATCTTATTGCCCAGCATTCCAAGGGATAAGCCCTGCTTACCGCCAGAGCGCACCAGTTCCACGATATACTCCTCTATATTTTCCTTCTGGCTGGGATCTTCATACAAGGTGACAGACACCAATGTGCCATCCCGGATCACTTTCAGTTTCGGAAAGGTCTCCAGGAATTTATAGAGCATACTGTACCCATAACGGCGTACATCAAAATCCGGATACAGCTTAACTAAGCGGTTACCCACCTCCGCCAGGCGGGTCTCCTTATCATTATTTTGATTCTCTGTAATAATTTTAATAACAGCCTCCTCAATCTGACTTTTGCTGATCATCTCACTGCTTTCCCGCTTTTCCTCGCCGTGGCTGGAATCATTCAGGGCCGGATGCTTTTCTTCCTTCTCCAAGGTATTGTCCTCCAGTAACAGCTCCAATGTGGTAAAGATATCACAAGCCGTGCGAAAAGGCGTGGGGGTTTTCTCTTCGCCCATGCCGATAACAGTCATACCACTTTCCCGCAGGCGACTAGCCAGTCTGGTAAAATCGCTGTCGCTGGATACGATACAGAATCCTTCCACCTGATTGCTGTACAGAATATCCATGGCATCAATAATCATAGCGGAATCCGTAGAATTTTTTCCATAGGTATAGCTGTACTGCTGAATGGGACTGATAGAATTTTGCAGCAGCACTTCCTTCCAGCTAGAATTGTGGGTGCTGGTCCAGTCTCCGTAAATTCGTTTGTAGGTGACATTTCCATACTTGGACAGCTCGTCCAAGATAGGTTTAATGTATTTTGCCGACACATTGTCGGCGTCAATCAGCAATGCAAATCTGTCTTCCAAATTTTTCTCTCCTTTTCTATGGCTCTAACAGACCATGAGATCTTCCCTGGCCGGATCAGAAACGCTACCCTCCCGTTTCTTTTCTTTATGAACCGCCTCTTTTCAAAAAAAGCAGCAGTTTTTGTAATTCAGATACCCGGTTTCAACTCCTGTGCCACACATACCATAGGGACAAAAACTGCTGTTTCTATTTTATCATGATTTTTTTCACACAACAACCTTATGATAAAGTTCTCCCGCAACAGACAAATTACTGCCGGGCATGAATAACCATGCCCGACAGTATCTCAATAAATTCTTATTTTGCCCTTGTGTTTCTTATCCTTCCGGTTTAAAAGGCTGTAATTTTCTCTGATGCATATTGCAGAATTAAGGTTGCGTCTTTGGTATTTGCCACGCCGTCTCCGTTTACATCCGCGCTCTGCGCCGAGGTGTTGTCCAGATCGCTCATCTCTGCCGCATACCGAAGGAGGGAAGCGCTGTCACCGGTATTCACGGTGCCGTTTCCATCCACATCTCCTATGAGACGTGCCTTCACCACGGCTGCTGTCAATGTCTCCACTGCCTCATCCACTGCGCTCTGGCCTGCGTTATCACTGTCATAAACAGCCCGCGCCTCTGCCAATACCGCTTCCAGTCCCTCTATGGTAGATGCCACATAGGAGCTTTCATTTTCCACAATCTCTTCCGCCCGCTCAATCATGGCTCCAAGAGCTGCCTTGTTTCCTTTCATCTGCAATTGAATAATTGCATGAATCAACTGCGTATATGCACTGCTCACTTCACTGTCGCTGGGGTTCGGATCTGCAACTACCTGCTCTGCCAAATCCACAGCCTCCTGCAATACTGCAAGGCTGTCTGTGGTGTAATTGCCCTCCAGAAGCTTCTTGGCTGCATCCACTAAGCTTGCCAGGGGATCCACATCGATATCTTCCGCCAGCTTAGCCAATTCATCCAGAATTGCGTATGCCGCCTGATCTGTCTCTGCCTGGGTAGCATCCGGATCCTGCAATACTGCCTGTCCGGCCTCCACGGCCGCCGCCAGCTCTTCGGCTCCTGCAAAATCACCCGCGCTATAGAGGATATCCTCTGCCGCTTCCACAATAATTTCCAGATGGAGTTTCTGTACGCCGTACTCCAGGCCTCCAAAAGCTTCCAGCAAACGATTCATGGCTGCCACCAGTTCCATCTCTGTCGCGGTCTCATCAGCTCTTACGTCTTTTGCATGGGACAGCGCTCCTGCCAGTTTGGACCAGCTTTCCTGTGTATAGTCGGAGGCTTCCAGACCTTCTACCATATCAATCACTCTATCCAATCCTGCAGCCGCCATCTCAGAGTCATCCTGGCCTTCTTCTGCTTCGCCGTAGGTAAATGCTCTGGAAACGCCCTCTTCTGCCAGAACTTCGCCATCAGAGGTATTGCCCACGGTAACTGTAAATACGGTTCCTTCCTTTACCGTCCAGCCTTCTCCCTTGCCGTATACCACGTTACTTTCCGTGGTCGTACCGCTCAGTTTCAGACCCATGGGATCTTCCCCGTCATCAAAGTACTGCAGATCCCGTTTATCAATGGTAAAGGTGATCTCTTCAGATTCGCCGGGCTGCAAAAGTCCCGTCTTGGCATAAGCCTTTAATTCCTTAAGAGGCCGTCCCTCTTCTTTATAGGTACTGGCCCCGATGTACATCTGAGCTACCTCACGTCCGGCCACGTCGCCTGTATTTGTCACGGTTACGGTAGCCGTCATAGTCTCGTCAGACGGGTCAAACCGATTGGCGCTCAGCTTCAAATCGCTGAACTCAAACGTGGTATAGGACAATCCATGTCCAAACGGATAAGCCAGTCCGTCGGAACCAAACGTATCAAAATAGCGATATCCTACGAATACGCCCTCGTCATAGAATACCGGATTGGTTCCCCAGGAATTTACAGGGTCACGATCCTGATTACCCATGATAATGGACGGACTGTCTTCATAAGTTTCCGGGAATCCCTGAGCCAGCTTACCGGAGGGATTCACTTCTCCGCTGATGATGGCTGCAATTGCGGCAGGTCCCTGTGAACCAGGCATCCAAACGTCCAGGATTGCGTCCGCGTTTTCGTTCATCTCCACCACACTCATAGCGGAACCGGAATTGATCAGACAGATGAGCGGCTTACCCGCTGCCTTATATGTCGCCCCGAAGGCTTCCAGAACTGCCTTCTCATCATCAGACAGTGCATACGTAGAAACCGCGTTGTCGCTTCCCTCCGTGGCGGCTCTTGAGAAGACCATGATTGCAGCATCTGTAGATGCCACGGCCTTTTCAGCTTCTGCCTGGGCATCTGCCGCAATATCCTCATCCACTGCCGCATAGGGAACGGAGAAGCCATCCTGGCTTTCCAATGCTTCTTTCAAGGTTCCTGCATCTTTATAGTATACATGTCCGCTGCCGCCGCCCTCAATGATCAGATCTTCCACTGCGGAAGTTCCCGGATCGCTCCAGGTTGCCCCTCTGTTGGCATAGGTTCTGGCCACGCTGCTGGAAATTAATGCGAATTTCGTTTCACCAGTGCGCGGAAGCGCGTCGTTGTCATTCTTCATCAGAACGATACCGCCGGTCGCAATTTCAAAGTTCTTTTCCTTCGATTCCGCATAGGGACTCTCGGGATTGGTATAGAAATCATAGCTTCTGCTGTTTACAATTGCCGGTGTCAGGTCATCGTATTCGCCGTTAAAGGACGGAGTCTTTAACACACCTTTCAGGATATTGCGAACAGCATCCCTGGTGCGCTCCAGCCTTCTCTCCCGCTCTGTCTCTTCAATACCTTCTTCATTGATCCAGTTTACCAGAGCCACATAAGAGTTTCCGGACTGCTGCATGTCGTTTCCTGCCTCGATTAACGGCGCTCCGGTAGGCGTTGCGCCCCAGTCGGTCATGAAGTATCCATCAAATCCCCATTCGCCTCTGGTCACTTCCTCCAACAGCCAGGAATTTGCTGCTGTCTGAGTTCCATTGAGCTTATTGTAAGAGGTCATAATGGTCCAGGGATCTTCCTCCACGATACGCTCAAAAGGTGCCAGGTAAATCTCACGCAGTGCCCGTTCGGACACGATGGAATTTCCCTGCTGACGATTGGTCTCCTGCTCATTGGCCACAAAGTGCTTGGGAGCTACCCCCACGCCTTTTCCCTGAATGCCCCGAATATAGCCGGCAGCGGCTTCTCCGCTGACTACTGGATCTTCAGACATGTACTCAAAGTTACGTCCTCCCAGCGGGTTACGCTGAATGTTCAGCCCCGGAGCCAGTACGATATCAATGCCATAGTATTTTGCTTCATTTCCGACCAGCTCACCGGCTGCCTCATATGCGTCCACATCCCAGGTGGAGGCCAGGCCCGCCCAGCTCATCAGCGCTGTGGAAAGCTTCTTATGACGTAAGCCTGCAGGACCGTCGGACAGCATATTCTGAGGGATACCCAGACGAGGGATTCCCCAGGTTCTGCCCTCCGCGCCGGAGTTTAACGGAATCAAATCCTGTGAGGTGGCTCCTCCGGTCATCTGACACAGTTCTGTCAGCGTCATGCTATCCATCACCTTCTCAATGATTTCCAGCTGCTCTTCCTCACTCTGTCCCTTTGCTTCTGTCAGCATGGTAATATCATCGTCGTTGTAATAGTAGAAACTAGCGACATCTGTGGTGTATCCTTCCACGGTAGCAATCGCCTTCACGACCACTGCCTGCGTCTCACTGCGCCCGTCCATCAACGGAATTCCTGTTTCCGGATCATACACGTCGCTGTCTGAGGTGGGATCCGCAACAGCTGCGATGTTCTCTTCACTTACGGTTCCGTCCTCTTCCACAGGGGCCAGCCCCATCGTATAATAAATAGTGGAGCCTTCTTCGTAGTTTAACATCAGATTTTCCAGATATCCTGTTTTCCACGCGCCGCTGGGCTCATTGGTGGTTGGCGTCACCGGGCGGTGAATATGGGTCGCAATCTCTGATCTGTTGGCTCCGGACATGGAGGTTACCACCACTTTATAAGTAGTTCCGCAGACGGCGTCTACAATCTTCCACTCTGCGGCCGGCGTGCTCATCGTCATAAAGCCTGCATAGTAAGCCGTTCCTTCCAATTCTTTGGTATCCCCATTCCCAGGTGCGGCAACACCTCCCACCGTCGTCACAACCGGATCGGTTCCGTTCTCTGTGTAGAATACCTTTACATTCGAAAGATTATCCCGGGTCAAAGATGGATGAGTCACGGTCACACCTGCAAAAGTACCTGCTCTGTTATTGTTTTCATCTGTGGATGTCAGCGTGGGAGCTGCCCCATCAATCTCAATATCCTCGACTGCCCATTTCGCATACAGGACAATTCCGTCTACTTCGGGATTTACTTCATCATAGTCCACCACATCTGTCTCAAAATCCCATTCATCGGTCAATTCTTCGTCTACATACCAGCCGTCAAAAGTGCATCCCTCTCTTGTGGGATCTTCAGGTCTTTCAACAAAATTTCCAATCATAACGCTCTGACTTTCCACCTCAGAGCCGCCGTTGGATTCGAAGATCACCATGAGAAAACTGCGCCTGGCAATTCTACCTTCTGCAAAGGCCTCCATATTCACAGACGTGAATACCATAACCAAGGCTACCACCAGGGAGAGAATCCTGGCCAATCGTTTTTCCGTTCTCCTTTTCATTCCGTTACACGCTCCCTTCTTTTTCCTATCCCATTTGTTTCTTGGTGTCTACGGCATAGTTCACCCCTACGTCGTTTTTTGCCGCGAATTCTGTTACCTCCTTTCTTCTTCACAGCAGCTTTCCATAAAAAAGCCAAATTTTTTTGGCAGTTTTTCACAGATTATCCATAAATTTTCATCAGGTATTTTTATTTTATCTTATATTTACTGACTTTTCTATGGAATTTTCTATGATAATCTTGGAATTTTTTAAGAAAATTTGAATTGGCATAATACATCGTAAAATTTTGTTATTTTACATTTATTAAGGTGAATCTATACAGATTTTCTGTATCTGGCAAAATTTTTTTCCTCTCACTAAAATCTCCCGGCGGAATCTTATCCCCTTATTCTGGAAAGAAAAATCCAGACACCGCGCAACTGACTTATACCAAGGAAAATATGTAAAGCCGCCATAAATACAAAGGAAGCTGCCAAGACGCATAAAACCAGAATCCATTTAATCCTGTTTCCTACATTTTTATCTGAACGCATAAATTTGGGGCTTTTTTCGCAAACTACTTTTGTATCCTTCCCTGTTTCCTTTTGCAATTCACATCCCGCCTTCCTCTAATCGTTATTTCCTACATTATACCTAATTTATTAGGTATGTTCAAGTTCTTAGGTAGAAAATATAATGTTTTTATGGAGGAAACACCTATGGATAATGCCGTGTCCTTTTCTTACGAACCCCTCTGGAACACTATGAAGGAAAAGGGGATTTCGACCTATAAGCTGATCAATACCTACAATTTTAATAAGGGAACCCTTTATCATTTAAAGCGTGGCGATAACGTTAACATTGCTACTCTTGCGGCTCTGTGTCAAATCCTGGAGTGCCGCATTGAAGATGTGGTGACCATCCTGTACTGACTTCCTTATGGCAATTTCCCAATAAAATTTCCTCTCTGCAACGGCGGCCATATTTTACTTTCTTCCACCTGGTTTTACATAAATAAAACGATCTATCCGGAGGTTATCCATGAAGCATATGATTACAATTCGAAATGAACAGAAATCTGATTACGAAACCGTAGAACGCATTACAAGAGAGGCCTTTTATAATCTCTATGTCCCAGGCTGTGTGGAACACTATCTGGTACATGTCATGCGAGAACACCAGGATTTTATACCGGAGTTGGATTTTGTTCTGGAGCTGGACGGTCAGGTGATCGGCAACATCATGTATACAAAGGCACAACTGGTGGCACAGGATGGAGCGGAAAAAGAAATCCTCACCTTCGGCCCTGTCTGCATCGCGCCTGCCTATCAAAGAATGGGATATGGTAAAATGCTCATCCAGCACTCTTTC
>CABSEG010000039.1 GCA_902476645.1 uncultured Lachnospiraceae bacterium
ATATGGATACTCTGGTGGCGCTGGGAGCCGGGGCCTCCTTTGTATATAGCACTTATGCCCTGTTTGCTATGACAGGTGCCCAGATAAGAGGAGATCTGGACGGGGTGATGTCCTATATGCATGAGTTCTACTTTGAGTCTGCGGCCATGATTCTGACTTTGATCACTGTGGGAAAGATGCTGGAGGCCCGTTCAAAGGGAAAGACCACAGACGCCCTAAAAAGCCTGATGAAGTTGGCGCCCAAGACGGCGACAGTGCTGCGCAATGGCAAGGAGGAGGAAGTCTCCATCGAACAGGTGCGAAAGGGAGACGTGTTTGTGGTAAGACCCGGGGAAAACATTCCGGTGGACGGGATTGTGTTGGAAGGCAGTAGTGCAGTCAATGAGGCAGCTCTGACCGGGGAAAGTATTCCGGTGGACAAGGAAGCAGGGGACGCTGTTTCCGCTGCCACATTAAATCACTCAGGTTTCCTAAAATGCCAGGCCACCAGGGTAGGGGAAGACACCACACTGTCACAGATTATTCAGATGGTCAGTGACGCTGCGGCTACCAAAGCTCCCATCGCCAAGGTGGCGGACAAGGTATCCGGCGTCTTTGTTCCCGTTGTAATTGCCATTGCGGCTGTGACTATTGTGACATGGCTGATTGCCGGGCAGGGAATCGGATTTGCATTGGCAAGAGGCATATCCGTACTGGTGATCAGCTGTCCCTGCGCGTTGGGATTGGCCACTCCTGTTGCCATCATGGTGGGCAATGGCATGGGAGCCAGGCATGGCATTATGTTTAAGACGGCAGTTTCCCTGGAGGAGGCGGGAAAGGTTGACATCATAGCTTTGGATAAGACCGGAACCATCACCAGTGGGGAGCCTAAAGTGACAGATGTGATACCGGCTGAGGGAGTCAAAAGAGAGGAGCTTCTTATACTGGCCAGCGTGCTGGAACAAAAGAGTGAACATCCGTTGGCCAGAGCAATCCTGGATATGGCAAGACAAGAGCAGCTAAGTGCGAAAGCCGGGATGGAGATTACTCAGTTTCAGGCCGTTCCTGGAAACGGGCTTTCCGGCATGTTTGGGGAGGATGCTTTAAAAGGTGGTAATCTGAAATTTATCAGTCAGTATGTCAAGGTACCTGGGCCTATTCAACAGAAAGCCCGGGAGCTTTCCGAAGATGGGAAGACCCCGCTGTTTTTCAGCAGAAACGGTGAATTGGCTGGTATGATCGCCGTGGCAGATGTGATCAAGGAAGACAGCCCAAGAGCAGTGAAGGAGCTGCAAAATATGGGCATTCAGGTGGTGATGCTGACTGGAGACAATGAAAAGACGGCAAGGGCCATCGGCAGACAGGCAGGTGTAGACGAGGTAATCGCCGGAGTATTGCCGGACGGAAAGGAAAGCGTAATCAGGAGATTGAGGGAGAATGGAAAAGTTGCCATGGTGGGAGACGGAATCAATGACGCTCCTGCTTTGACCAGGGCAGATATCGGAATCGCCATTGGAGCAGGCACAGATATTGCCATAGACGCTGCAGATGTGGTACTGATGAAAAGCAGACTGAGTGATGTTCCCGCAGCCATCCGGTTAAGCAGGGCTACCCTTAGAAACATCCATGAAAATCTTTTCTGGGCCTTTTTCTACAATGCCATAGGGATTCCCTTGGCGGCCGGTATGTGGTATCCTATCTTTGGATGGGAGTTAAACCCAATGTTTGGGGCAGCGGCGATGAGTTTGTCCAGCTTTTGCGTGGTGACCAATGCGCTGCGACTGAACTGGTTCCGAATGTATGATGCCAAGAAAGATAAGAAAAGAAAAAAAAGAAGAAAAAAACAGGAGGATGCTATCATGAAGAAAACGATGAACATTGAAGGAATGATGTGTGAACATTGTGAGGCAAGGGTAAAGAAATGCCTGGAGGCCTTAGAGGGCGTAGAAGAGGCAGTGGTTAGCCACAAGGAAGGGACCGCAATCATTTCCATGAAGGAAGAAGTTTCTGACGAAGTCTTAAAAAAGGCTGTGGAAGATCAGGATTACAAGGTGGTTCAGATACAGTAATCACTTAAAAATCCAGAGAAAAAGCAAGTCTCACAGAGGCTTGCTTTTTAAAATCCCAATCTTTTTCGAAATTTTCCCCAAACGTAAAACTGAAAATATTCATATGCTTTATCATAAATCAGAAGTGCAATCTGTCCGCCCGCGATTAGCAGCAGTAAGAATTTGCCGTGGATTCCTGATGGAAACAGCAGGGTGGGCAATAAAAACAGGATGGGAAGATACATAAGGTTAAAGACGAGAAATTTCGCAACCCAGAATATTCCCCTGCGTTTTCTTTCTCCCCGGATTCTTGCGAGAAAAGGATAGAGCAACTCCACTGCCAGTATATAAAATCCAAGTGCCCCAAAGGTAATACAATAAAGCTTATTGGGGGCCAGAATGAACCCCAGCAAAATCGCTGCCAGGTAAAAGGCCGCTCCAAAACGGATACCGCACTCCCGTATGACTACACCATTCAGATAGGCGGCCGCAGCCAGTAAAAATAAGGTATTAATTTCCAAAACACCGCTAAGTACAATGGCCAGCACGGTCAAAGCTAACGTAAGCCCTGCAAAAGCCATTTTTTTGGTAGTTACATGCATGAACAGAGATCCCCTCCCATACATTCGCAGCAGGAATCGGCAATGAACAAATCGCAGCAACAGTTCCCTGTGGTAGGCATGCCTCCCTGACGTTGCGTAGTCTGGTAACGCTGTCCGCTCCACTGGAGCTGGTTAAGCAATTGGCGATACTCCGGATTGTTGGGTTCCATGTTAACGGCGGTCCTTGCGTCATTTTGCGCCTGAATGTTATTTCCAAGTCCTGCATTGGCGGCAGCACTCAGGTAATACCATTGGGCCGTCTTGTTTGGCATACGGTAGAGCAGGTTTAAGGCCTCCTGATAACGGCGGGCATTGATGTGGCTATACACCATGGCCATCTCCGGAGACTGACTCTGGGTTTGGCTTTGAGATCCATGGAAACTTTGTCCTCCCTCCCGCTCCTGCATGATTTGATTATAGGCCTCCTGAACTTCCTTGAACTTTTCCTCCGCCAGTCCGGAGAGAGGATTGCCGGCATAGGAGTCCGGATGATACTTCCGGCTCATCTCACGGTAAGCTTTTTTAACTTCATCATTGGTAGCATTAGGGGAAATTCCCAAAATGCTGTATGGATCATTGATCATGTTCTTGTTCCTTTTCCTTTTTCCCTTGTATTTGACTGTATTTTGTCCAGACTCCTGCATAGAGAATGTTTCTTAGCAGGTCTGCATCCTGCAGGCAGGGCAGCTTTTCAAATTCTAAACTGCATTCTGCTATCATCATATTCAGGATTTGTAAACAGGTTTCTTCATAAGTATCCCCATTATACAACGAAATCAGGGGATTGTAACGATTTTTTTTCAAATCCTCCGGCAAGTCTTCATAAGCGTCCATCAGATAAATAAACTTGCCAAAGAAAAAACCAAACCGGCGCAGATTTTCCTCCCACTCATCTTTTTTCCAGATAAAAAGCTCTTCCATCAGATGACCGAAAGATCCGGCCACCAGGTCCAGATTTGTCTCCATACGCTTCTCATAGGCAGTCAGTTTTTTTAAAGAGCTGCGGATAGCTTTTGATTGTCTCGGATATCGGGTGATGACCTTTTTGGCCTTCCTTTTCAAAGCCCTTGCTCCAAACAGCGCAGGCAAGCTTTTTTCATCCTGCCAGTCGTCCAGAAAATGATAATAGGTTAAGAGAATATTCATATCCGCACAGTAATCTGTAATCCGGTTTTGCAGAATCTGCTGCTTTTTAACCGGATGTACCTTGCAGCGGCACATGGAGGATTCCGGCTCCATTTCATAGAGAGATCCCAGGAAAATGACAAGAAATGTCATATCATACGAAAGCGTCATCTGCCCGGTATTTCCAAACTGTTCCCGGAGGGAATGGCAGAGTCCGCAGTAGTAGGCTTTGTAACGATAGTAGTCCTTTACTTTCAGCTCCGGCTTGCAGATGGTGATGTATCCAAACATAATCTGCCTCCTTTTTTGTGGCTCGAAAAATCTGACTGTAACACAGTATAACCCAGGAGATTGCCGAATGCAAGGAGTAGTTTGAAAACAGAGAGGAGATAGAATAACTTTTTTTCAAAAGAGCCATACTATCTTTAAAAACGATCAGAAATGAGGGTGGCTTATGGCTTTGATGACGGGGCAACAGAGTATCCAATTTGAAAAAGGGCCGCATATAATCAGTGCGGCATCTATTGTGGGAAAGAAAGAAGGGGAAGGCCCTTTGGGCAAACATTTTGACTTGATTTGCGAAGATCCGATGTTTGGGGAAGAAAATTGGGAGAAGGCGGAGAGCACCTTACAAAAGGAGGCAGTGCAGACGGCCCTTGGTAAAGCCAAGCTTTTACCCATGCAGATTCGCTATCTGTTTGGGGGAGACCTGTTGGGACAGCTGATTGCCACATCTTTTGGCATTGCGGATTTTCAGATTCCCATGTTTGGACTTTATGGGGCCTGTTCCACCTGTGGGGAATCGCTTACGTTGGCCGCCATGGCAGTGGCCGGAGGGTTTGCAGACTATGCGGCGGCCGTCACTTCCAGCCATTTTGCCAGTGCGGAGAAGCAGTTTCGTTTTCCCCTGGAGTACGGAAACCAGCGTCCCCTTGCAGCTACCTGGACGGTCACGGGGAGCGGAGCCTTTATCCTTGCCCCCCAGGGAGGGAGAGTCCGGGTGTCTGGAGCTACGCCTGGGAAGGTGGTGGACTTTGGAGTCAAAGACTCACTAAATATGGGAGCCTGTATGGCGCCAGCCGCCTGTGACACGATTTACCAGAACCTGATGGACTTTAACCGGCAGCCGGAGGATTATGACAAAATCGTTACAGGAGACCTGGGGTATGTGGGGAGAATGATTTTGCTAGATTTAATGAAGGAAAAAGGATTTGATATCTCTAAGGTGCATATGGACTGTGGAATTGAAATTTATGATCAGGATACCCAGGATACCCATGCGGGGGGAAGCGGTTGCGGATGTTCAGCCGTGACCCTGGCTTCGTATTTTCTTCCGAAGCTGGAAAAAGGAAGTTTAAAGAGGATTCTCTTTGTTCCGACAGGAGCTCTGCTATCTACCGTGAGCTTCAATGAGGGGCAGAGTGTTCCAGGGATTGCCCATGGAGTTGTCTTGGAGCATTGCGGTTAAGTAACGAGACAGATGAAAGCGAGGAGAGCAAAAAGGAATGGATTACGTGAATGCTTTTTGGGTAGGCGGACTGATCTGTGCATTGGTACAGATTTTATTGGAAAAAACGAAATTGATGCCGGGTAGAATCATGGTGATTCTTGTGTGCAGCGGAGCGCTGTTAGGGGCGTTGCAAATCTACGAACCATTTTTAGAGTTTGCAGGGGCGGGAGCCAGCGTGCCGTTGCTTGGTTTTGGAAATGTCCTGTGGAAAGGAATCAAGGAAGCTGTGGATCAGGATGGATTTTTAGGACTTTTTATGGGAGGATTTAAGGCCAGCGCCGTAGGGATATCTGCAGCCTTGATTTTTTCCTATATCGCCAGCCTCATTTTTAAACCTAAGATGAGAGAGTAAGTAATCAGAATATTACAAAGAGGGTTCGGGCAAGATTTCTTCCCTTTCTATAAAAGCCAACATTGCAATAAAAGGCAAAACTGCGTATACTAAAAAGATATCAGGTATTTTTTAGAAAGAGAGGAAGGTTATGGCGGAAAAAACAGCGGAGGAACTGCTTTCCTTTATCAGAAAAAGTCCTAGCTGCTTTCATGTGATAGAGACCATATGTGGCGAGCTGAAAGCACATGGATTTGTAACATTGCAGGAGGGAGAAACATGGAAGTTAGAGTATGGCGGCAACTATGTTGTCACGCGAAACGATTCTTCCCTGCTTGCGTTTCGGATTCCCAGGGGCCCCTTAAAAGGATTCCAGGTGATGGCCAGCCATGGGGATTCCCCTACGTTTAAAGTCAAATCCAATCCGGAGATTATCGTAGAGAATCGGTATGTAAAGCTCAATGTGGAAAAGTACGGGGGAATGATTGACTCTTCCTGGCTGGACCGTCCTCTTTCCGTTGCCGGAAGACTGGTAATACGGGATGGGGACCGGCTGCGTACAAAGCTGGTGGATGTAGACCAGGATCTGGTCTTGATTCCCAATCTGGCTATCCATTTGAATCGGGAAGTGAATAAGGGACAGGCTTATCACCCGCAGATTGACTTGCTTCCATTGTTTGGAATGGAGGAATCCTTTGGCACGTTTGAGAGTATCCTTGCTCAGGCGGCCGGAGTAAAGCAGGAGTCCATCCTGGGCATGGATATATTTCTCTATAATCGCGCTCCAGGAACCATCTGGGGAGCGAACGGCGAGTTTGTCTCCAGCGCAAGACTGGATGATCTCCAGTGTGTCTATGCCTCCCTGAGGGGATTTTTAGAGGCTCAACCCCAGGTAGGTGTTCCAGTATTGTGCGTGTTGGACAATGAAGAGGTGGGGAGCGGAACAAAACAGGGAGCTGCATCTACATTTCTGAAAAACACTCTTCGCAGAATTTGTATGGCATTGGATGCGCAGAGCGGGACGTATGAAAAAGCTCTGACCAACAGTTTCATGCTTTCGGCGGACAATGCCCATGCCTTTCATCCCAATCGGAGCGAGAAAGCAGATCCCACCAACCGCCCTTTCCTAAACAGGGGAATTGTGCTCAAATATAACGGCAATCAGAAATACGCTACAGATGCGGTATCTGAGGCGCTCTTCCGGATGCTTTGCAAAAGAGCAGGGGTTCCATGGCAAACGTACGCAAACCGGTCTGAGCTTCCCGGTGGATCTACTTTAGGAAATATAGCCATTACCCAGGCAGCCATGAATACGGCGGATATCGGGCTGGCCCAACTGGCTATGCATTCGGCCTATGAGACAGCGGGCGTTTTAGATACAGAGTATCTGAAGGAACTGGCAAAGAGTTTCTTCTCATCAGCTGTGCTATGTGAGGGAAATGGAACCTACCGGATTGTGGAATAAGAGAGATTTTGGAAGAAAAAAAGGACATAAAAAGGATATGGGAAATCCTATTTATGTCCTTTCTGTAATATGCAGATCAGTTCCGGTCTACTTTTGGAAGTTTGGCAAATTCCCGCTCCAGCTCCTCGTCTGTGGGAACGTAGTCGGTCATTTCCCCATTGTTGTACTTTTCATAGGCAACCATGTCAAAATATCCGGTTCCGGTTAGGCCGAAGACGATCGTCTTTTCCTCACCGGTTTTTTTGCATTCCAGAGCCTTGTCGATGGCCACACGGATGGCGTGACTGCTCTCAGGAGCCGGAAGGATACCCTCCACACGGGCAAACTGTTCTGCTGCCTGGAATACGGAGGTTTGTTCCACAGACGTGGCTTCCAAAAGACCGTCTGCATAGAGCTGGGAAACCACCGAGCTCATGCCATGGTAGCGAAGGCCACCTGCGTGATTGGGGGAGGGAATGTAGTTGCTGCCTAAGGTATACATCTTAGCCAGCGGGCATACCATACCGGTATCGCAGTAATCGTAGGCATAACGTCCTCTGGTCAGACTGGGGCAGGAAGCCGGTTCCACGGCGATGATCTGATAATCAGCCTCGCCTCTGAGCTTTTCACCTACAAAGGGGGAGATCAGTCCGCCCAGGTTGGAACCGCCGCCGGCACAGCCAATGATGATATCCGGATGGATGTGATATTTATCCAAAGCCGTTTTGGTCTCTAATCCAATGATGGACTGATGCAGCAACACCTGGGTTAAAACAGACCCAAGCACATAACGATATCCTTCATTAGATAATGCAGTCTCCACCGCCTCTGAGATGGCACAGCCCAGACTCCCGGTGGTTCCAGGATGGGCGGCCAGGATCTTTCTGCCCACCTCTGTGGTATCGGAAGGAGAGGGTGTGACGGAGGCGCCATAGGTACGCATCACCTCTCTGCGGAAGGGCTTTTGCTCGTAAGAGCATTTTACCATGAATACCTTACAATCCAGATCAAAGTAAGAGCAGGCCATGGAAAGAGCAGTACCCCACTGTCCGGCTCCTGTTTCGGTAGTTACGCCCTTTAATCCTTGCTTTTTGGCATAGTAGGCCTGAGCGATGGCAGAATTCAATTTATGACTGCCGGAGGTATTATTTCCCTCAAATTTGTAATAGATTTTGGCCGGAGTATCCAGAGCCTTTTCCAGACAGTAGGCTCTTACAAGGGGGGATGGACGGTACATTTTGTAAAATTCCTGAATCTCCTTTGGAATATCAAACCAGGGGGTGGTATCATCCAGCTCCTGGTTGACCAGATCCTCGCAAAAAACGGCACTTAATTCCTGTGCAGTCATAGGTTTCAGGGTGGACGGATTCAGAAGAGGAGCGGGTTTGTTTTTCATATGAGCCCGCACGTTGTACCATTTTGTCGGCATTTCAGATTCTTCCAGATAGATTTTATAGGGAATTGTTTTATGTTCCATTGGTTTATTCCTTTCTTGTAACATATTCATAGTGTCCGCAAACCGGAAATATGTTTGCTCCGGTGTCAGGAATCATTCTCTTTTACTATACTATAGTAACGTGTAAAAGTCAACGGAAAGTAACCATATCCGGGGATTTCCGTTATCTGTTTACGGGCCAGGCGAGAGAAGCCGGAAACTTTTTGGAGGCATAGTGGGCGCAAAGTCCGGTAAAGGCTCCTGAGAGGATGGCACTTAAGATCAGAACCGGAAAGTAGGCCAGAATGCTGAAGTTCTGTAAGAGCAAGACTGCTGCCAGAATCTGTCCCAAGTTATGGGCGATTGCCCCCAGGATACTGATGTACACCACGGCTTTTCCATCGAAGATAGAGAAAAGAAGCGCCATAATGAGAAAACAGAATAGCCCACCGCTCAGACTAAAGAAAAAAGAGACTGGCTGTCCCAGAAAGATACCAGACAGCAGAATACGCACCAGCAGGACAAAACACGCATCCTGTTTTGTGGCATACATCAGTAGCCATAGGGTAATCACATTGGCAAGTCCCAGTTTAACCCCAGCGACAGGCACCAGTGGAGGAATTGCAGATTCGATCCCGTAGATGGCCAGAGCGATGGCGCAATAGAGAGACAGAAAGGTTAATCTTTTTAGCTTCATTGGAGACCCTCCTATTATCAGGCGATGGAATCCAGAGATTCCTGACCGGAAGTTTCATCCTCAATGCGTATCACCAGGAGATGAGGCAGGCAGGCAATGGGACGGGTACTGTCAGAAATCATTCCCATTTGTTTGCAGATCTGATCTGGACAATCTGCTTTAACCACTCCGATTTTTCCAGGTTCCACACGAATGACATTGTATCCCCCGTCCGGGGCTTCCAGGGTAAAGGTGTAGGGTTGCTTTACTTTGTCCAGACGAATGTCCCGGACGAGTATTCCATTCTGATAGATCCGGGCAGTCCGTCCTGGAGTTGCAGTCAGGCGCTGGTAGAGCAAAAGGCCAAGGGCAAGAAACAGGAAAAACAGGATGATCAGAGGGAGGATCTGGGATCTTTGGATATTGTGTTTACTCATAAAATGCCTCATCTCTAAAAAGTTGAATTTAATCTGTTTCATTTTAACAAAAGCATCAAAAAAATGCAATCATATGGAAAAATACGGGTAAGAAGGAAATTTTATTTCCACTTGCCATTTTCCATCAGATAAGGTAAATTATAAGAAGTAGCTGATCGAATTGCCTGGAAAGACGGGCAGGCTTACTTATGAATCAGACAAATAAAAGGGGAGATGCATATGAAGAATTTTAAGGAATGGCTGTCAGACAATCTGAGATACCTCATACTGGCCTTTGTGGTGATTGCCGTGATTGGAGCGGCGATCTACGGAGTGAATTTATATTCCAGGGCAGTGGGAGAACGGGGAAGCAGACAGTCAGAATCACAGAGTGAGACAAAAGACCAAAAAGAGACCGGAAGTGAAACTGATACGGAAAAAGAAACGGAATCCGAGTCCGAGACGGAAAGCCAGTCGGAATCGGAAACCCAGTCTGAGAGTGTATCCAATGAGAGTGAGGAAGAATCCCAATCTCAGGAGGAATCGGAGGATGACTCAGAACAGAATTCGGAAGAAACTTCATCTATGCAAAGCAGTGATGGAACGGAGGAGACCGGAACTCAGACAACGGCGGAAACACAGGGGGAGGAAACTGCGGAGACTATCAGCACAGAGGCCCCCGTACCAGAGACCCAGGCCGCTCAGACAGAGCCGCCTCAGCCAGTTTATATGACCATCAACAGCGCCTGCTATATGAGAAGTCAGCCAGATTACGGAGACAACATCATCGGTCAATATGAAGCGGGAACCACGGTAGAATTTTTAGAAGACGTGGGAGGCTGGTATAAAGTACAGATCAATGGAGTGACCGGATATATGGGAGCCAGATTTTTCAGTTAAAGAATTGGAAATAAAGCAAGGGGGACAGCAGATAAAAATGCCGTCCCCCTGATTTCTTTAGGACTTATTGGAAAGTGAGTAGGGGCAGAGTTACACAGAACGTGGTTCCTTCCGCTTCTGTACTTGTAACTGTGATCTTGCCGCAATGGGCTTGTACAACCGTCCAGGCAATAGAAAGTCCCAGACCATAGCCTCCCTCTTTTCGACCCCTGGATTTCTCAGAGCGGTAGAAACGCTCAAAAAGATGAGGAAGCGCTTCCTCCGGAATGGGGAGGCCGGTGTTTTGTACGGTAAAGAGCAGCCTGCCCTGGAGGGAAGATACCTGGACAGATACCTTTTTTTCTAGCCCGGCATATTTTAGGGCATTGTCCAAAAGGATTACGCATAATTGTTTTAACTGTTCCTCGTTTCCTGTGACGTGCAGGTTGGGAGAGATCTGTTCTTGTATCAAAACCCCCTGTTCAAAGGCCAGAGCTTCCATGGGAAGAAGACAGCTAAGAACCAGGTCACTGAAGTTTACTGCCTTTTTATTAGAAGGGAGAATGTGAGCTTCAGATTTTGCCAGAAAGAGCAGATCTTCCACCAACTTTTTCATTCTAGAAGCTTCGGCCTGGGTACTGTGAATCCACTTGGCCTGACTTAAGATAGAATCTTTGGGGTGGGCCAGTAAAATCTTAAGATTTGCCAGGATAACGGTCAGAGGCGTCTTAAGTTCGTGAGAGGCATCCGCAATAAACTGGTTTTGTTGAATCCAGGCCTGCTCCACCGGGCGAAGGGCCAGGCGGGATAGAAAGAGACTGATGAGAAAAAAGGCGGTGAGAGCCCCTGTCAGGATCAAAGAGGAGATCAAAAGCAGACTTCGCATGGAGCTGACTTCATGCGAAGTATCGGCAAAGGCGATTGCCGGCTTTCCAAGGTGTTCTCCTTTTAGAAAACGCAGCTGTAACCCAGGCAGCTTTCCCTGCGCCCTTTTTGTGGAAAGGGCCTCTTCGGCCGCTTTAAGAGCAAAATCGTCATCGATCTGCGTGTTGGAATTTCCAGGGATAATAATCCTTTGGCCGTTCGCCTCCAGCACGATCAGGAAAGAGGAAATCAAATCTCCTGAGTATCTGTCTTCCGGGGGCCCAAACTCCAGTTTAGGAGGGAAATTTGTGGGCATTTCCAAGGCCTTTACCATAGCTGCCATACTGTCTGAACGGTAGCGGTGAAAACTAAACAGACAGAGTGCGGTTAAGACAGCCATCAGAACAAAAGTGACCAGAGTCATATTAATGAGGATAAATTTTTTTCGCAACTTACGTATCATAAGGAGCCTCCAGTCGATATCCCACTTTCCGAATGGTATTTATGGAAGCCTGGGAGCCCAGGTAGAGCAGCTTTTTTCGAAGAAAAGAGATATACGCTTCCACATTGTTATCCTCAGCCCTGGAGTCGTTACCCCAGACTTTAGAAAGCAGCGTGTCCTTTGAAATGATAATCTTTTGGTTAGACATTAAAATCTTTAGGATTTCAAATTCTTTGTAGCCAAGATGGAGGGATTTGGTTCCACAGCAGAGTTGTCCCGTTAAAAGTTGAAGCCGCAAATCCGCGAAGCTCAGTTCATCTAAGATCACATCCCCATGCCGCCTGGAAAGCGCGCGGATTCTGGCCAGAAGTTCCTCTGGTTCAAAGGGTTTTGTCATATAATCGTCTGCCCCGGAATCCAGCCCGGCTACTTTGCTGCTGATATCGTCTTTGGCGGTTAACATCAAAACAGGAGTGGAAATCTTCCGATCCCGCAGTGCACGGGAAATCTCAAAGCCACTTTTTCCGGGAAGCATCACATCCAGTATGATGACATCATAAATCCCGCTGGTACTGTAGAGTAGCCCCAGGTTGCCATCATGTACGATATCTACCATATACTTGGCCTCCGTCAAAATCTGTCCCAGCGCATCGGCCAGCCGTTCTTCATCCTCAACAATCAAAATTTGCACATCTTATCCCCGCTTTCTTTTTAAAATCAGATGGAAATACAGTTTTATTTTATCATAGCGCATAAATTTGAAAATCCTGTGAAAGTCTTGCGCAAATGGAAAATTCAGATATAATGATAACAGAAAATGTAAAGAAGGAGAGATCTATGAAATCGTTAGTGATAGCGGAAAAGCCTTCCGTTGCCAGAGATATTGCCAGGGTGCTGCACTGTCAAAAGAAAGGCAACAGCACGATGGAGGGAAGTCAATATATTGTGACCTGGGCACTTGGGCATTTGGTAACCTTGGCAGACCCGGAGGAATATGACAAAAAATACGTTCAGTGGAGTATGGATACCCTGCCGATGATGCCAAAAAAAATGGAACTGGTGGTGATTAAGCAGACGGCAAAGCAGTACCACGCAGTAAAGACGCAGCTTTTTCGTAAGGATGTAGATACGGTGATTATCGCCACAGATGCGGGAAGAGAAGGAGAGTTGGTAGCCAGATGGATCTTGGAAAAAGCCGGCTGCCATAAGCCCATTAAGCGTCTTTGGATTTCTTCTGTGACGGATAAGGCCATTCGGGAGGGCTTTGCCCATTTAAAAGATGGAAGAGAGTATCAGAATCTGTACCGGGCAGCCGCTGCCAGGGCTGAGGCAGACTGGCTGGTGGGTATGAACGCTACCAGGGCACTCACATGTAAGTACAATGCCCAGCTTTCCTGCGGGCGTGTCCAGACCCCTACTCTGGCCATTATTGCAAAGAGAGAGGAAGAGATCCGCAATTTCCGGCCACAGGAATATTATGGCCTGAGTCTGTATGCAGGGGGGACCAGGTGGACCTGGCAGGATAGAAAAAGCGGAAGCTATCGGACTTTTCAGAAAGAGCGGGCAGAAGAGATTTATGGCAGGGCAAAATCCGGAAGGTTGACCGTAACTTCTGTGGAAAAAAAGGCCAAAAAGACCCTGGCCCCCGGTTTATATGACCTTACGGAGCTTCAGAGGGATGCCAATAAACGATTCGGATATTCCGCAAAGGAAACCTTAAACATTATGCAGCGTCTTTATGAAAACCACAAGGTGTTGACCTATCCAAGGACAGACTCCCGCTATATAGGAAAGGACGTGGCAGCTACGATAAAAGAACGTTTGAAAGCCTGCGCGGTGGGGCCATATCGGAAACTGGCAGGCACTTTGGCCATGCGCCCCATCAAGACCAACGGCTCATTTGTGGATGATAAAAAGGTCAGTGATCACCATGCCATTATCCCTACAGAGCAGTTTGTTCAACTGGAGCACATGACCAATGAGGAGAGAAAGATCTATGACCTGGTGGTGCGCAGATTTTTGGCTGTGTTATACCCACCTTTTGAATATGAGCAGACGACCATGACGGCAAGCACGGCAGGGGAGAACTGGGTAGCCAGAGGAAAAGTGGTGACCAGCCCCGGATGGAAAGCGGTCTATGAAAGTGAGGTGGAGGATGAGGAAGAGGAGACACAGGAGTTGGCGGAGCAGACCCTGAAACCTATGAAAAAGGGAGAGGCCTATCCGGTGGAGAAATCAGAGATTACGAAGGGGAAGACGAAGCCCCCCGCTTACTTTAATGAAGCTACTCTTCTTTCTGCCATGGAAAATCCGGTAAAATATATGGAAACCAAGGATGCTGCCGCGGCCAGAACCCTTGGGGAGACCGGGGGACTTGGAACTGTGGCCACCAGAGCGGATATCATTGATAAGCTCTTTCACTCTTTTATGATGGAGAAGAGGGGGAACGAGATCCATTTAACAGCCAAGGCAAGACAACTGCTGGAGCTGGTACCGGAAGATCTAAAAAAGCCGGAGCTGACAGCCTCCTGGGAGATGAAGCTTTCCAACATTGCCAAAGGTTCTCTGAAACAGGAGGTATTTCTAAATAGTATCCGGGACTATACCCAGGAAATTGTGCAGGAAATCAAAACGGGAACCGGGACCTTCCGGCATGAGAATCTGACCAACAAGAAATGTCCTGTCTGTGGAAAACGTATGCTGGCGGTAAACGGAAAGAATACCAAAATGCTGATTTGCCAAGACAGAGAGTGCGGACACAGGGAGACCATTTCCCGCATCACCAATGCCAGATGCCCCAAATGCCACAAAAAAATGGAGATGTATGTGAAGGGCGAGGAGGAGACTTTCATTTGTTCCTGCGGATACAAAGAAAAGCTTTCTGCTTTTAAAAATCGCAGAGAGAAGGAAGGAGCCGGCGTAAATAAACGGGATGTGCAAAGATATCTGCATCAGCAGAATAAAGAGGCACGAAAGCCCATCAATAACGCTTTTGCAGATGCATTTGCAAAGCTGAATTTAAAATAAATCTTCCATTTCTTTAGTTGTAGTTTATTTACAAATATGGTATACTGTTCCCAAAGAGTTACCAAACGGTAAGGGAAACTGAGGTGCAGATATGAAAAGAGTATTGTTAAAATTGAGCGGGGAAGCGTTGGCTGGTGATAAGAAGATGGGATTTGACGAGCCAACAGTGACCAACGTGGCAAATCAAGTGAAGCAATTGGTGGATGACGGGATTGACGTTGCCATCGTAATCGGAGGGGGAAATTTCTGGAGAGGACGCTCCAGTGAGAATATTGACAGAACAAAGGCTGACCAGATCGGTATGCTGGCTACAGTGATGAACTGTATCTATGTATCCGAGATCTTCCGTTCCGTTGGAATTCCCACACAGATTTTAACTCCCTTTGCCTGTGGTTCTTTTACAAAGCTATTTTCCAAGGATCGGGTAAACAAATACTTTGAGAAAGGCGTGGTATCTTTCCTGGCCGGTGGAACGGGACATCCCTATTTTTCCACTGACACGGCCACGGTACTGAGAGCCATTGAGATAGACGCAGATGTGATTTTACTGGCAAAGTCCATCGACGGCGTGTACGACAGCGATCCCAAGGACAATCCTCAGGCCAAGAAGTACGATGAGATTTCCATTCAGGAAGTCATAGACAAAAAGTTGGGGGTTGTGGATATGGCGGCCTCGATTTTATGCATGGAAAACAAGATGCCCATGCTGGTATTTGGCTTGAATGAGGAGAACAGTATTGTAAATACCGTAAAAGGGGACTTTCACGGGACCAAAGTTACAGTGTAGAAATTGGGCAAAAAAATATTTGGAGGAAGTGAAAAAATGGATGAAAGAATTCAGGTATACGACAAAAAAATGACGAAATCATATGATAATCTTTTATCAGAATTTGGTTCGATTCGGGCGGGAAGAGCCAATCCCCATGTATTGGACAGGATCATGGTAGACTATTACGGAAGTCCCACACCGATTCAGCAGATCGGAAACGTAACGGTACCGGAGCCCCGTATGATTCAGATTCAGCCGTGGGAGGCTTCCATGGTCAAAGCGGTGGAAAAGGCCATCAATATGTCTGATTTGGGTATCAATCCCACTAACGATGGCAAGGTAATCCGGCTTGTATTTCCAGAGTTGACGGAGGAGCGCAGAAAAGATCTGGTAAAGGATGTGAAAAAGAAAGGAGAGGCGGCCAAAGTAGCTGTCAGAAATATCCGTCGGGATGCCAACGACGCTTTTAAAAAGCTGGGAAAGGGAAAAGAAGTTTCTGAAGATGAAGTAAAGGAATTGGAAGAAGAGATTCAAAAGATCACGGATAAGTATATAAAGGAAATTGACAAAGCGGTGGAGGAAAAGTCCAAAGAGATCTTAACCGTATAACTGCAGGTGAGCTGAGAGGGATATTCCCTAAAGGCTGGGGGGTCGCGTAGGGACCCCCTTTTTCACGCAACCTGCCGTTAGGCAGCCGAACCTGGCAGGAGAGATAAGAAAAAGGAGTAAGAGTATGGTAATACCGCAGCATGTGGCCATTATTCTGGACGGAAATGGCAGATGGGCCAAAAGTAAGGGAATGCCCAGAAATTACGGGCATGTAAAGGGAGCCAAAAATCTGGAAGTGATCTGTCGGGATGCCTATGATATGGGGATCAAATATCTGACCGTATATCTGTTTTCCACTGAGAACTGGAAACGTTCGAAAGAGGAAGTGGACGGCTTAATGAAATTGTTTCGAAGTTATACCAAAAACAGCATTAAGATTGCCAGGAACAATAATATGAAAGTTCGGACTTTGGGGGATCCGTCGCCTCTGGACAGAGATCTTCAGGAGAACCTCAAGGAACTGGAGGAATCTTCCAGGGATAACACGGGGCTGAATTTTCAGATTGCCATCAATTATGGAAGCCGGGACGAAATTATCCGGGCAGTGCGCAGATTGGCGGAAGACTGTAAAAAAGGAGTACACAGCACGGAAGACATCTCAGAGGAGCTGTTTTCCGATTATCTGGACACCAGGGGAATACCGGATCCGGATCTTTTGATTCGCACCAGCGGGGAGCAGCGTCTGTCCAACTATCTGATGTGGCAGCTGGCTTATACGGAATTTTATTTTACAGATGTGCCATGGCCGGCTTTCACCAAAAAAGATTTGTGGAAGGCCATTGAAAAGTACAATAGCCGGGAACGCCGCTTTGGAGGCGTAAAGGAGGAGTAGGATGTTTAAGACAAGATTGCTCAGTGGGATTGTACTGGTGGTGGCAGCACTGATTACGATGATCTGTGGAGGGTACGTTCTGTATGCCACTGTTTTAGTCCTGTCCCTGGTTGGGGTTTTTGAGCTGTACCGGGTGATGAAGGTGCAGGAACAAAAGCAGCCTGTTCTGGCTGTTGTGGGATATTTGGGAGTGATTGCCTATTATCTGCTGTTACTTTTGGAGCTGGAGTCATATACTATGATAGCTCTGATTTTTATTTTGGTAGCGATGATGTTTGTCTACGTATTCGCCTATCCGAGATATCGGTCTGAGCAGATTATGGCGGCTTTTTTCGGAGTGGTTTACGTGGCCGTGATGCTTTCCTATATTTACCAGACCAGAAATCTGACGGATGGGGCATACTTAGTGTGGCTGATTTTCATTTGCTCCTGGGGATGCGATACCTGTGCCTACTGCGTGGGCATGTTAATTGGAAAGCATAAGATGTCTCCAAAGCTGAGTCCGAAAAAGTCTGTAGAGGGAGCCATCGGGGGGGTATTGGGGGCAGCCCTGATCGGAGCCATTTATGCGGCAGTAGTGGGAGAACATTTGCAGGCGGAAAATCCGGTGGTCTCTTACGCAGTAATCTGCGCGGTGGGGGCTTTGATTTCCATGGTAGGTGATCTGGCTGCTTCTGCGATCAAGAGAAATCATGATATCAAGGATTACGGAAAACTGATACCTGGGCACGGAGGAGTGTTGGATCGATTTGACAGTGTGATTTTTACGGCCCCTATGATCTATTTTCTGGCCACACTGTTGTAGGCGAAAGAAAAGGAGAGCGTAAATGAAAACGATTGCAATACTGGGGTCTACAGGTTCCATCGGGACTCAGACCCTGCAGGTGGTAAGCGAACAGAAAGATATCCGGGTAGCTGCTCTTGCAGCGGGCAGGAATATCCGTCTTTTGGAACAACAGATCCGCAGGTTCCATCCGAGAATGGTGGCTGTCTGGGAGGAAGAGGCGGCAAAAGAGCTGAAGATAGCGGTGGGGGATCTACCAGTGCAGATTGTCAGCGGCATGGAAGGATTGATAGAGATTTCTATCCTGCCGGAAGTGGATATTCTGGTGACAGCCATTGTTGGGATGATTGGAATTTTACCCACAATAGAGGCTATCAAGGCCGGAAAAGACATTGCGCTGGCTAATAAGGAGACCCTTGTGACAGCAGGTCATTTAATCATGCCTTTGGCAGAGCAGAAAGGGGTACGGATTCTTCCGGTTGACAGTGAGCACAGTGCGATTTTTCAATGTTTGCACGGGGAATCCAAACAAAGTGTCAGTAAGATTTTGCTGACTGCTTCGGGAGGTCCCTTCCGGGGATGGAAAAAGGAAGCGCTAAGGCAGGTACGGGTGGAAGATGCCTTAAAGCATCCCAATTGGGAAATGGGGCAAAAAATTACCATCGATTCCGCTACGCTGGTCAACAAAGGACTGGAAGTGATAGAAGCCAAGTGGCTGTTTGGCGTGGAGCTGTCCCAGATTCAGGTGGTGGTACAGCCACAGAGTGTGATCCACTCCATGGTGGAATTTGCAGACGGCGCTGTGATGGCACAGCTGGGAACTCCGGATATGAAGCTGCCCATACAGTATGCATTGTATTACCCAGAGCGCAGAGCCTTGGGGGGGGAGAGATTAGACTTTGAGCAGATGGGACAGATTACCTTTGAACGCCCGGACACGGACACCTTTTTAGGGCTTCCTATGGCTTTTGAGGCGGCAAAACGGGGAGGAACTATGCCCACGGTATTTAATGCCGCCAATGAGCGGGCTGTCTCAAAATTTTTACATAAGCAGATACATTTCCTGGATATCTATGAGGTGATTCAGGAATGTATGGATGCCCATCAGGTAGTGGCTCATCCGGATGTCAGTCAGATTCTGGCAGCAGAACAGTCAACTTACGAATTTATTGAGAGCAGGTGGTAAATTGAGTATAATAATTGCAATCTTGATTTTTGGCATCATTATCATCATTCATGAGCTGGGACACTTCTTGCTGGCCAAGAAAAATGGCGTGACGGTAGTGGAGTTTTCCGTGGGAATGGGTCCTAGACTGCTAAGTATGGAAAAAGGAGGGACCAGATACTCCCTGAAACTGCTACCTTTCGGCGGTTCCTGTATGATGTTGGGAGAGGATGACGGTACCATGGAAGAAGGATCCTTTGCCAGCAAATCTGTGTGGGCCAGGATTTCTGTCATTGCTGCAGGTCCAATTTTTAATTTTATTCTGGCCTTTTTCCTGTCTTTGTTTATTGTAGGGGGAATCGGGGTGGATCGCCCTATTGTCCTTGGCGTGTCCGAGGGATTTCCGGCTGCTGAGGCCGGCATCCAGGAGGGGGACAGAATCCTGAAGATGAATGATTGGAACATTCATCTTGCCAGGGAGGTCACCAACTACACCACCTTCCATCAGGGAGAGGATGTGACGGTTACCTATGAGCATGACGGAGAGAAAAAAACGACGACTTTGACTCCTAAGCAGGATGAGAGCGGGCGGTATTTGATTGGCATCAGCACAAGCTCCAGCTACCGGGAGAAGGTTCATGCGCTTGAAACCATAAAGTATAGTGCCTACGAGGTGAAATACTGGATTCAAACCACGCTGGAAAGCTTAAAAATGCTGGTAAAAGGCAAAGTGGGACTTAATGACATGGCAGGTCCTGTGGGTGTGGTGAGTATGATCGGGGAGACCTATGAAGAGAGTTCCTCCGACGGTGCGTTTTACGTGTGGATCAATATGCTGAACATTGCAATTTTGCTGACAGCTAATCTGGGAGTGGTAAATCTGCTGCCTCTTCCCGCATTGGATGGAGGGCGTCTGGTGTTTCTGTTTATTGAGGCGATCCGCAGAAAGAGAATTGATCCGGAGAAGGAGGGCATGGTCCACTTCGTGGGGTTGATGGCCCTTATGCTTCTGATGGTAGTTGTGATGTTTAATGATGTGCGCAATTTATTCTGAATGTGAAACCTCAAAGCCGCATGAATGAAGGAAAAAAGAAGTAAGAATGGGACAGTGTCTAAGATGAGCACTGTCCCATTTTGCAGTTATTGGTACAGTTCCGCAATGCGGGTGACGGCCACATATATTTCTTGAATCTTATACCAGGTTCGGTAATCCACAATGCCCGTTTCCGGAAGGCCGAAGGCACTTTGAAAGGTACGTACGGCATCCTGGGTACGTTCTCCATAGATGCCGTCGGCTGCGATCTTGGGAATCAAAGGGTAATTATTGGAGATGGCGTTGAGCTGTTCCTGTATCTGACGTACTTCGTTTCCGCTGGACCCAATGTCCAGATTGTAGCCAGGCCAGGAGGAAGGAATTCCGGAGATTTCCTCTGCATTGTTGATATACATGTTTTCCCCGTAAAAATAACGAAGGATCTCTATGGCGGTGTAGCCCTGATCCCCCAGGGATTTGCTGCCCCATTGGGTCATCCAAAGGGAAAGGACCTGCAAAAGAGAAGTTGACTTTCAAGCAGGTGGTTCCTTTGCAGAGTGGTAATATACCCACAGCGTGTCATCCTCTTTCCGATATACCATTTTTTCTACGGCTGCGCGCAGTACCAGACCCTTCAGATCTAAAGGTGCCTCGGAACAGAGCAGTTCATAGATGCCACTAAGGATTTGGGGAGATTGAGATACTTTTGGTGGAGTTTCCTGCTTCTGATTCAACTGTGTGATGCGACTTAACAAAAATTGCCGTTCCTGGCTAAACTGTTCTTTCTGCTCCCGGTATTCTTCCAGAGTATCTACGCCGTTTCGATAGGCTTCCTGAATTCTTTTTTCTTTTAAAGCCAAATGCTTTAACGCGTCTTCCAGATGCGAGCGTTCATCAAGAGTAACGGATGTCTTGGGGGCCTGATAGGAAAAGACAAGGGAAGTCTGCCCTAAGGTTTCTTTTATAGAGGCGAGGACAGCTTCCTGAATGATCGGCTGACTGAGGCGGGTCCCACAGGAGCATGTTCCTTTCAAATACCCATAACATACAAAATAATGATATTTTCCTGTGCGACAGGAGGTCATGGAGCGGCCGCAACAAGGACACTTTAAAAGACCGGAAAGCCAATGGCGGCAATGGGTGGAAGGAATGGAGGACTTTATGGCTTTATCGGCCAGGAGACGTTTTTGTGCCTTTTCAAAGAGCTCCATGGAGACGATGGGTTCGTGGGAGCCGCGAACCAAAATCCATTCCTGCTTATCCCGAATGTGATTGGTGGCATGCTCCAGACGGTTCCAGCGAATGAGTCCGCAATAGAGAGGATTTTGAAGAATATACTCCACGGATCTGCGCTCAAAGTTTTTGCCTCTAGAGGTTTTTTGTTGCTTGGCATTTAGATCTTTGGCGATGGTGTAGGGACTGGCCTGACCGTTTACATACTGATCAAAGATATATTGTACAATCTGGGCTTCTTTTGGCACTACAACCGGAGGCTCTTTTTTTATGGCCATCCGGTAACCTAGGGGTGGACGAGACTGGTAGCCTCCTCTGAGAGCCTTTTCTGTCATGCCTCTTTTGACCTCTCCGCTGAGACGGATGGAATAATATTCATCCATCCATTCGATGATACGCTCGATCAGGGAGCCGAAAGGGCCATCTGTGACAGGCTCTGTGACACTGATGACGCTCACCTTGCATTGCTTGTTTAAAAGAGATTTGTAGACAATGCTTTCCTCCTGATTTCTGGCAAAGCGGCTGAATTTCCAGACCAGAATCACGTCAAAGGGGTGGGCGGCAGATTTGGCGTCCGCGATCATGCGAAGAAATTGGGGGCGTTTGTCTGCCCGGCGCCCGGAAATACCGCTGTCCTCATACATATACTCCGGAGAGATGATGATATGGTTTTGGGTGGCGTATTCTAAAAGCAGCCTTTTTTGCGCGTCCGGAGATAATTCATCCTGCATGTGTGTGCTGACACGGATATATGTGGCGCCTCTTTGAAAGATTGTGGAATTCATAGCAGACCTCCTTTCTGCTAAAGCTTATGGAGCAAAGGGGGACCGTATGACTTAGAACCAGAAACATGGACAGGGAGGGCCGCATATGTTGGAGAGGGGGGATGCTGTGAAAATTGTAAATATTTTAGTTACCGAGAAAGGAGAAAGGAAGATTTCAGAACTTTCCGGGAAAGAAAAACAAATATGGTCCCAGCGTATAAGTGAGGAAGCCATGAAACGGGGAAATTATAGCAGAAAACAGTCTTGACATCCTTTCTTTTTGGCTGGTAGAATTGTTGATAAGGCAATAATTGACATGTCAATAGTTTTATCAAAAAGCAAATAGAAGGAGGAGTCATGGAACAGACATTTCATATGCTGCTATATCGGGCGTATCATGCCCAGAGGGCCTATCTGAGACCTTACCTGGAGGAGATGGGACTGGGATTCGGTCAGCCCAAGCTCATCGCTTATCTGGAGAAGAATGGCCCATGCAGACAAAAGCAGCTTGCGGACTATTTTGAGATTGATCCGGCTGCTGTCTCCAGGATGTTGGATTCCCTGATGAAGGGGGGATTTGTGACGCAGAGAACGGATGAAAACAGCCGTCGGTGTTATGTGGTGGAGCTCACCCAACAGGGACTTTTGGCAAGCCGACAGTGGCAAGAGCGCTGCAAAGAGGCGGAAAACATCATGCTGGAGGGCTTTACCCCTGAGGATCGAAAGCGGTTTGGGACTGATCTTGCCAGGGTATACCGCAACTTTCAGACACGGAAAGGGGAATCCTCATGAAACAGTTAAAACGTCTTTTTGGCTATCTGGGGCCCTATCGAAGGGATATGGTGATAGGAGCCATCTTGGTAATCATAGAAACTTGTTTTGAACTGGTGATTCCGGTTCTGATGGCGGATTTGATCGATGTGGGCGTGATGAGTCAGGATATTTTCTATATTCTTCACAAAGGATTTCAAATGGGAATCTGTGCTCTTTTGTCTTTGATTTCCGGGCTAATGTACGCCAGATTTGCAGCCAGAGCCTCTTATGGCTGGGGGGCCAGAGTCCGGGAAGCACAGTATGAGAGGGTGCAGGGATACGGATTTTCCAATCTGGATCATTTTGAGAGCTCTTCTCTGATCACCAGAATGACAACAGATGTGACGGTATTACAAAATGCAGTCAACGGAGGCTTTCGTCCTCTGGTGAGAAGTCCGATTATGCTACTGATGGGCATTGGACTCTCTTTTTGGATGAGTCCACGGCTGTCTTTGGTTTTTTTAGTTTGCGCACCGATTCTGGGAGCCATTGTCTTTTTTATTGTGAGCCGGGTCTCCCCTATGTATGGCCGTCTGCAAAAAGCGGTGGACAGACTTAACCTGGTGGTGCAGGAGGGACTGGTGGGTATCCGCGCGGTAAAGGCATTTGTACGCGGGGAATATGAAGAAAATCTGTTTGGGGAAGTTAATACCGTGTTGATGGATACCAGCCAGAAAACCTTTCATTACGCAGTTTTAAACGTCCCAGCTCTTCAGATCACCATGTATGTGTCCATCGTGTTGATCATGTGGTTTGGAGGAAATATGATTTTGGCAGGGCACTTACAAGTGGGGGATCTTACCGGCTTTCTTAGCTACGTGCTTCAGGTTATGAATTCGATTATGCTTATATCCAATGTGTTTTTACTGCTTACCAGATCCTTGGCCAGCGCGCAGCGTATTGCGGAGGTTTTGGAGGAAGAGCCAACGGTAACCTCTCCGGAGAACGGGGTGAAGCAGGTGGCTGACGGAAGTGTGGATTTTGAGAGAGTTTCTTTCAAGTATCAGAAGGAGGCCAAAGAGTATGCGTTATCAGACGTCAATCTACACATTGGGGCAGGCCAGACCGTGGGAATTCTGGGAGGAACGGGTTCGGCGAAAAGTACGCTGGTACAACTGATCCCACGCCTTTACGACGCCACCAAGGGCAGAGTGCGGGTGGGAGGTATCGATGTGAAGGATTACGATTTAAAGACGTTGCGGGATGCGGTGGGAATCGTACTGCAAAAAAATGTATTGTTTTCTGGAACCGTTCGGGAAAATCTGCTTTGGGGAAATCAGGAAGCCGATGACGATACCTTATGGGACGCATGCAGGAAAGCTCAGGCTGAGGAATTTTTAAGACGGATGCCAAAGGGCCTGGATACAGATCTGGGACAGGGAGGAGTCAATGTCTCCGGCGGGCAAAAACAGAGGCTGTGTATTGCAAGGACGTTGCTGAAACACCCAAAGGTGTTGATTTTTGACGACTCCACCAGCGCAGTGGATACAGCCACGGAGGGAAAAATACGCAGCGAACTTGCGAAGATGAGCGGAGTGACCATGATTATTATTGCTCAGCGGGTCACCTCGGTTATGGACACGGATCAGATTGTGATTCTGGATGACGGAAAAGTTCATGCGGTGGGAACTCACAGCCAGCTTTTGGCAGAGAATCCGATTTACCAGGAGATTTACGCATCCCAGATGAAAGGGGGAAAAGACGATGGCAGCCAGACAGCTAAGCGGCAAGAAGCCTAAAAATCTTTGGCATACCCTGCGCATTTTATGTTCTTATATGGGACGACATAAGTTTTTGCTTTTCGCCGTTATGATCCTCGTTTCCGTGAGCGCGTTGGCAAATCTGTTCGGTACTTACATGATCCGGCCGGTGGTGAACAATCTGACTGCGGGAAACCGGGAAGCCTTGCTTTTGGGCGTTGTGGTTACTGCGGTTATCTACGGGACTGGAGCGCTTTGTGCTCTGGGCTATACCCAGACTATGGTGAAGACAGCCCAGAAGATTCTCTTTGACATTCGCAGGGATTTATTTTCACATCTGCAAACCCTACCTCTGCGCTTTTTTGATACCAGTCAGAAAGGCGATGTGATGAGTTATTTTACTAACGACGTAGACACCATTTCGGATGCGTTAAATAACAGTTTTGCCATGGTCATTCAGTCTTTTATTCAGTTGGTTGGAACGCTGAGTATCTTGTTTGTGTTAAACTGGCGGCTTTCTTTTGTGGTAACCGTATGTTATCTGGCCATGTTTCTCTATATCCGCTTTAGCGGAAAGCGAAGCAAGGCTTACTATAACCGACAGCAAGACTGCCTGGGAAATCTGGACGGCTATATAGAGGAGATGGTAAATGGACAGAAGGTGGTGAAGGTATTTAACCACGAGGAGGAAAACCTGAAAACCTTCCGGGAAAAGAATGAGGCTCTAAAGGCTGCGGGAACAGGGGCTCAGGCTTATGCAGCCACTATGATACCGGCAGTGGTGAGCATTTCTTATGTGAATTATGCCATTGTGGCCATCCTGGGAGGCATCATGACTCTTAAAGGGATGACGGATGTGGGCAGTTTGGCCAGCTATCTTGTGTTTGTCCGACAGGCGGCTTTCCCCATCAATCAGTTTACTCAGCAGAGCAATTTTTTGCTGGCAGCCCTGGCAGGAGCAGAGAGAGTCTTTGAAGTCATGGAACAGAAACCGGAAATCGATGAAGGAAAGGTGGATCTGGTGCGTGTGAGGGAGGAAAAGGGCATTTTGGTTCCCTGCAGGGAAGCCACAGGCCAATGGGCCTGGAAGAAAGAGGATGGTGCCTTGGTTCCCCTTTGCGGTGACGTGCGTTTCCAGAACGTGGACTTTGGATACGAGGCAGATCAGCCGATCTTAAAGGGGATTAGTCTTTACGCCAAACCGGGTCAGAAGATTGCCTTTGTGGGCTCCACAGGAGCCGGAAAAACCACAATTACAAATTTAATCAACCGGTTCTATGATGTGCAGGCGGGCAGCGTTGTCTATGATGGAATCGATGTAAGGGACATTAAAAAGGATGCGCTTCGCCGTTCTCTTGGAATTGTACTTCAGGATACCCATCTGTTTACGGGAACCATAGCCGATAACATTCGCTTTGGTAAGCTGGATGCCACGCAGGAGGAAATTGTGAGGGCGGCCAAAATCGCA
>CABSEG010000040.1 GCA_902476645.1 uncultured Lachnospiraceae bacterium
CCCCCGGCCTCTTTTGTGGAAAAATCGATTTATTTTACCTTACATGTTTTGATTTTGCTGTAATTTCCATATATTTTTTGGGAAACGGCCTTTTTATAGGCTCTCATTCTGATGTAAACGGTCTTGCCGCTCTTTAGCTTGCTTCCATTGGAAAGCTTTGCAATGACTTTTTTCACAGTAGAAGCCTTTGTCACCCGTATGGGCTTTGCTTTCCCCAACTTCTTTTTCGCCGCTGCAACTTGAATTTCATAGCCGTCGGCGCCTTTGACCCGTTTCCATTTTAACGTTACACGCCTTTTTTCTGCGCTCTTTGCCAAGACAATCTTTACCTTTGCTGGTTTTACCAACACCTGATAGGAGTCTGTCTTTCCCTGGCAGGTGGCCGTAATGGTTGCTGCTCCGGCCGCTTTCCCGGTTACTTTTCCCGTACGGGCATCCACGGAAGCCACTTTCGGATTACTGGAGCTGTATACAATACCCTGCTCTGCGGCATTGGCCGGACTGATGGTGGCTTTGCGGGTTACGCTGCCCTTGACGTTAATCCGGGCGTCTTTCTTATTTGCAAAAGTGACAGCCTCCACAGGAACCTTAGCCACGATCCACCGCGCAAACAGTTCTGTATCTTTGCTCAATACGGTTGCCGCATTCACAGCCTGCCCTCCGGTAAGCGCCGTATACCATCCTGTAAACACGTATCCTTCTTTCACCGGTGTCGGCAGGATACCTAAAGGCTGTCCCACTTTGACTTCCACGGAAGCAGTCCCAATGGAACCGCCATTTGGATTCAAACGTACCAGATACTTTGCGATCTGCAAACCATCCACGGCCTCCATCAGGCGCTTGGTGGCATCCCATAGCTCCCGGTTGGTGGCATCCTGTTTTTCCGCTATCTTTCTGGCTGCGTACAGTGCTTCTGTAAGCTGCGCAAAGCTTTCCTGGGTATAAGCTGCGGCGTCTTTCGCCTCAGCCAGGGCAATCATCTTTTCCAGAAGAGTCCTGTTGCCTGTCTCAGGCTCTAACGCTTTCATTGCCTGAAGCAGTGCGACAATGGCCTGATCCACTTCCCCCGGTTGGGCGTCTTCTTGCTTTGCGATATCTTTTGCCGCTTTCAACGCTGCCTCAAAGTTTGCAAAACTGCTCTGGGTATAAGCTTCTTTCTCCTTTGTTTCTGCCAAAGCAATGACTTCCTCCAGCAGATGGTAAGCCTCTGAAAGGCCGGGCACGGTTACCGTATAAGATCTGGTCAAAGTCTTATAGCCTGTTTTTTCCTCCCCATATACATATTCTGCCGTTACGGTGGCTGTCAGCGTCACCCTCACATCTTTTTCCTGCCTGGACACCACACCTTCTTCAGAGATCACATCCGGTCTGTCGCTGATCCAGCTGATCAGGCTTCCGTTTTCCCCCTGGGTGGGAAGCGACAGGTTTTCTGTGGTATTTTCCGGCACCGCATCTTCTATCGCTTTTACATCCTCCTGGGCCTCTTGCTCTGCCTGCGCAGCCTCCTCGCTCTGTGCGCCCTGGGCATACGCTTCGTCCCACTTTGTCATAATTGTATCATATTCTTCTGCTGTGATAGGAATCACAGTGCCATGACTGGCCGCCGGAACCGGCATGGTGGCCGTATCTGTCAAAGAAAACGTGGGCATACCGCTTTCTAAGTCTGTGGAAATTCCTGGAATAATCTCTTTTCCGGTGGCGTCTGCCATCAGGCACCATCGATCCTGACCGCCGCTGTCCCGGTCATTAAACTGGAAAATACAGGGGCCTTCAATCTGTCCTCCGGAATAATCCAGAGTATTGGCATTTACCAGTGTCCAGTCACCCAGCATGGAGCTGCTGCGCTCCGCATAAATTCGTTTACTGGGTGTCCCATTTGCATTTGTCTCTTCCGCTTCATTCTTGGAGAAGCGATAGTAATAATCCCCGGCCTTGATCACCGTAGTGTCGATCACCGACCAATCTTCATCAATCCACACCTGCGCTGGAGTAAAATGATAAAAATCTCTGGTTTTAGAGTAATAGATCCTCTGCTTGGTATTGCCGTCATCGGAAACCTTAGACGCCCAGAATACCACATATTCCCCTGTGGATTCATCCCAATACGCCTCCGGAGCCCAGGCGCAGCCTGCTGTGGGTACGGCCACCTGACACATTCTCTGGTCCGTCCAGTCCACCAGATTTGTGGACTCCCATACCATGATGCTTTTGCCAGGTCATACCGGGATAGTTCACGCCGTCTTGGGTAATCCCAGCCACCGTCAAGTCCGTAGCCAGCATATAGAACTTATCTCCTTCCGGTGAACGGATGATAAAGGGATCCCGTAAGCCATGAGTGCCCAGTCTGGATTCCAGAATAAAATTTCCGTCATTTACCGCTGTGTAATCCAATCCGTCCAGACTGGTAGCCATATAGATCCTCTCGTCCTTCTTTTGACTGGTGTAGGGAAAATACATAAAAACGTACGCTTCCATAGCCTTTTTCTGCGGCTTTGCCAGCACATTTGCCGTAAACACCTTTGTCTGGCTAACCGTTCCCTTTGTCACAGTAGCGGTCAAGGTCACAGATACGTCTTCGTCTTGTCGGTTCACCACCCCGGCAGGCATTTCCCCCTCTGTCTGATCTGTGATAATCCGGTCGTCAGAAGACTCCCATTGAATTTCACTTCCCTGCTCTCCCGAAGTGGGCAGGTACAGGTTTCCTCTCACTTCTTCCAATCCATAAATGGATAATGCCTCGCAATCGGCAGCCACCGCATCCTGGTCTTCCCGGGCGGATGCTTCCCTGCCTGTCGCTGGCTGACTTGCTTTTCCACTGATTGCCGGAGCATATCCCAGACTTCCCAATACCATAGCCATGGCCAGCATTCCGGCTAACACTCTTTTTTTCATAAGCTCTGTCCTTTCTGAACGATTCCTGCTTTCTGTCATGGCGGAGGCTGCATGGCAGGCAGCCTCCGCCCAAACAGGATTCTACTTCTTTACTTTACAGGTTTTCACTTTGCTGTATGCTCCGTATATCCGTTTAGAATCAATCTTTGTATAGGCCCTGATTCTAATGTAGACCTTCTTTCCGCCCGGAAGCTTCTTTCCGCCGGAAAGTCTGGAGATGGTTTTCTTCAGGACAGAAGCCTTGGAAATCCGGATGACTTTTGCCTTGGAAAGCTTTTTCTTTCCTGCAGCCACCTGAATTTCATAGCCATCAGCTCCCTTTACCTTTTTCCATCTGATGAGAACCCGTCCTCTCTTGGGGCTCTTAGCCAACGTCACCTTTGCCCTGGCAGGTCTTACCAGCACCTGATAAGAATCGGTCTTACCCTGACAGCTTGCGGTGATCACGGCCTTACCTGCAGCCTTAGCCGTCACCTTTCCTGTCTTTTCGTTCACAGAAGCTACCTCCGGATGATCAGATCTGTAGGTTACCTCTCCTCCCGCAGGCTCTACTGCTGCCTTTCGTGTTACGGTTGATTGAATCTTTAACACGGCGTCTTTTTTGTTTGCAAAGGATACGGTCATTTCAGCTGGGGATTCCGTCTTCTCCACTGCCTTCCAGTGTGCATAGATCTGAGCATCCCTTGTCACAACGGTTTGAGCTGTCACTGCCTCACCGCCTGTCCGGGCCGTAAACCATCCTTCAAAGAGATACCCTTCTCTGATGGGCGTGGGAAGAATTCCAATAGCCCTTCCTTCCTGTACCAATACTGTATTCTGGGTAAGGGTTCCTCCATTGGCATCCAGCTTAACGGTATACGTCGCCTCCGCCATCTCCACTCTTTCCAGATTTGCCAGAGCATTTACCAGAGACAAAGAAGCCTCGTTCACTTCTTCCTGACGAGCCTGAGAATCTTCAAACACCCTACTGGCCCCGGAAAGAGCCTCCTGAAGCCTTCCAACGCTCTCCAATGTATAGTCAGACTCTCGTTCCAGTGCCTGCTCTGCCAGAGCAAGGACTGCCTGCAAAGCCGACTTATCTGCCGTCTGCGGCGATACGGCCACCAAACCTGCAAGCGCCTTTACCACCTCTATGGCGGCGGCGTCTGCTTCCTCCTGAGTAAGCTCCTCCTTGGAAGCCACGTCCCTGGCAGCATCCAAAGCCTGCTGAAGCTTTGCGTAGCTATCCGGAGTATAGGCAGATGCATCCTCTTTTTCTGCCAGCGCGATTGCCTCTAAAAGTCCTGCGCGGTCTATCACCGTCACGGTTACTTCCACATGCTCAAAGGCTCCCAGGGCCCACTCATATCCTGCCGGTAATTGGATGGTTGCCGTAGCTGTATAATCGCCTGCCATTTCCGGATTGTATCCGTGGATGCTCCAAACATCCTTGTGGTTTCGAATCCATGTTGCCATTCCACCCTCAGCTTCTGCCGTAAGGGTCAGCTTGCCAAGTCTGTCCTGTACCTCCTCTAAAGCAGTCCCACGGTCAACCAAAATCGTAGCTTTGTCTGGTGTCACCTGGGTTACCTGCACCGGTGATACCGGGAACACGCCAGTCACCGCAAAATTGTCCATCCAAATGTCACAGTCCGTAGCGCCGCTTCCCCGGAAGGCTGCCAGCGTCATACGATTAAAGGTGGTGATGGAGGATGAAAAACGCATGGCCTGTTCTGGTGTTACCTGGGCCAGAACTGCTCCACTTTCATCTGTGATCGCAAAGCTTACGGTACTGGTATCAAAATCCACGCTTACCATCGCATGAAGCCACTTATTATTTCCTCCGGGGATATCCACCCAGTCCTGTGTTGTGTAATCGTAATACTGAAGCGTATTGCCTCTGGTCATTCCATTTGCCAACGCAAAGAAGGAGTTTGCGGTATCCTTTACGGCTGCGTTGTTTTCCGGCTTCAAAAGTTCTCCCTGTTCTAAGTAAAGCAGATTCGGAATGGAAGAAGAAACGGATTTGATATAAAAGTCAAATTCGAATACTGCCTGCTTTGGAATTTCTTTCTCGGAATAGCCCACACGACTTCCTCTGGTTCCATTACCGCTTCCAGATGCGTGGACTGCGTTTCCGTTCACGCTCTGAGGATACCCTTGAGGCGCTCCCTCCACGTCAGCGATAACCAGGTTGTCTGTGGTATATTCCATTTTCTCCCATCCCTCCGGCAGGGAGGTGGAAGCATTAAAGTCCTGTACATAGGTGGTCTCAGATACCAACGCCAGGTTCTCCAGTGCCCGAATTAATTCTTCTATGGCACTTTGCACCTCCTGAGCCGTAGCCTGTTCCGTCTGAGCCACTTCCTGGGCTTTTGCAAGAGCTGTTTGCATCTGCCCCCAGCTTTCCTGGGTATGAAGCGCAAAATCCTTTGTCTGGGCCAGAGTAATGACTGCCTGCAGTACGCTTACATCCGGTTCCCGCTCTCCCTGCGGTATCAGCTCGCTGACAGCCTTTAACAGCGCCAGTGCCCCGTCATCTAACTGTTGCTGCGTCGCGTTTGCCAGAGCCAGTGTTTTTTCTGCCTCATCCATCGCCTGCTGCATTGCTGCAAAGCTTTCTTGGGTATAGCCTTCCTGTTCTTTTGTCTGAGCCACCGCAATCGCATTCCGAAGCGCGGACCGGTTATTGTTATTTTCCACCGTCAGCACGGCGATCACTTTCCTTCCGGCCGCATGAGTCTGTGTCTGTGCAGTCATTAATCCAATGCGTATGGTTCCTACTTTGGTTACGGTTAACGTCTTTTGATCCTCACCGATGATACCATCCCCGGTTCCGCCCGGCTCCACCGTATATTTTGCGGCTCCAGCATTTTCATCCAGAATAAACAGGTCATCCACCTGTGTCAAATCAATAACCGCATCATTATAAGTGGCTGCCCCCGGCATATTGGTCACTGGCAACCTGCCCTGATCTGGAGATGTTTTTGTAGTCACGGTTACTGCCTGCTCAAGACCTTGACCTCCAATGATCATATCCAGACCGGAGTCTTCCTCCAGATCATAGTTGGACGTATACGTATAGGCAAACTTCCCTGTCTCATCACAGGTAATTTGCATCAGATGGTCTGCTTCCTCCGTCCTCTCATATTTTCCCTGTAAGGTTAAATCACTGTTGGGCTGGAAGCCGCTTCCTGTCACGGTTACCGTATCATTCTGGGCATCTATGCTGATTGTAGCTTGCGGCTCTTTCGACATCTGATTGACAAAGGGCAGCTTACTGTAAACGAACTCTCCGTCTCCCGTTCTGGTAAAAGCTCCAAATACGGGTTCTACCGTCCCCCCGTCATACCACATCAGGAACACCAGCTTCACTTCCCCTGCTGCCTTCACATCAAAGTTCACGGTAAGCGTCTCATCTATATTGCCTCCGGTTTCTTTGGCGTTATAGGTTCTCTGGGTACAGCCTACCATCTGGTTCTTCACATCATAAGCTGCTAACATCACCCGGAATGAGCAGTCCTGATTGGTGTCGATATGCTCTAACAGCATGGGCACGCCGATGCCGTCTTCACTGACTTCGATCTTCGTATCATCTAAAATGGGCTGACTCATTAGAGGTGTTTCGTCTCCATCCGCAAAATCCACCCGGGGATCTGCCCAGATACCAACATCTCTTGTGCTGCTTTCGCCCACAGAGTTCATTACCAAACGCAATGCCTGATAGCTTCTGGTCTCTCTTCCGTCCTGGTAGGTCAGGTCCACGTTAAAGGAATAGAGATTTCTTTCCACTTCCAGGTCTCCACTGTAATCCCAGTTGGACATCACAGGAGATTCCGCCAGTTTTACCCAGCCCTCCGTGTCGATGACTCCTTCCTGAGGATTCATTCCGCTGTAGTCTGGCTGAGATGCATCCGCCTTTGCCCACACTTCAAACTGAACCGTAGGCGCGTCCTCGCTGACTACTCCGGTATCCGGCTCATTGCTCCAGTCAATGCCCACATCCGCCCGGAATATCCCCGCATCCTGGCTGGAAATATCAAAATCCATAATCTGCTGCGCGCATCCTGCAAAGCCGTGGCTATAGGTTCTGATCACCGTGTCATCGGACTCCTCATTCTTACGTCCGCTCTCTCTCAGCTTCAACTCTCCGTTCTGAGTGATTTTTCCAGATTCAGAATATGCATACAACAGATTTCCATCCTCTACCGCAAAGGGTCCTTCCTGAGCCGGTATACGCACCACATCGGACAGATATACACTGGTTCCTTCCATGGCATTGTCTCTGGATACATGAATAGTATAGGTAGTGGGCGTTCCGTTGTCATAAGTAACAAATACATCTCCCGGTATCTGGGAAAGCTCTGAAATCGTCACCGGTATCTGGGCTCCATTTTCCCAAACCTCTGCCGAAATTCTGGGAAGTCTGGTTCCATAGCCCACCTTCACGTCGTATTCTTTTACCTGAGGATCAAAGCCCTCCAGTTTGACTCCATTTACCTTTAATGTGATAGCATCCTCTGCCGGCACCTCAAAGCCGCTGCCCGGGAATTCATCTGAATCCAGCTGGATTCTGGGATTGCCCCAAACCCCCTGGTCATGTCCGTTATTTGCGTTGGCTACATCCATTACCAGACGTATGGCTTCATAGGATTTCTCAACGTCTCCGTCCATATAAGTTAGGGGCAAATCTTTAAACTCGTACTTGGGATCCGCTGCGTTTCCGGCAATTGTACCGGACTCTGCCAGTTTAATCCAACCTGTCTTTGTCCAGTCAGCCGTTCCTCTGGAGGCAATCTCCGGGTTTATGTTTTCTGGATTCTGATAATATTCTTCTGTCAGCACGCTTACATCTTTATGTACCCACACTTCAAAATTAATCGTGGATTTACTGTTATTTGGTTTTAAGATCCAGTCGATACCTCCCACGCCTGAAAAGGTTTTCGCACGATAATCTGAGATATCAATATCTAAAATCTGTTCTGTATTTCCGGCAAATCCCTTTTCGTAAGTTTCTTGGGCAGACGCAGGACCTGTAGTCAAAGCAGAGCCTCCCTGGTTTGCGTCCTCAAAAATGCTACTGTATCCGGAAAATGCGTACAGCAAGTCACTGTCATTAGGATGAATCAGGGGCACACCCGCCGTCATGCTGGGAATCGTTACCAAATCGCTAAGCTGCTTTTGGGCCTCTCCTCCTACCTGGAAGTGAATTTTATACTCTACAGTGGAATTCATACCAATGGCAGGATTTTCGTAGCTGGCCTTCACCGTAGCGGTACCTGGAAGCTCGCTCACCTGCTCATATGAAATGTTCATAGTAGACGGGCCCTTCGCTGTTACCACGGGAAGTCCTTCATAGTTTGTGGGAAGCGCCACAGTATACTCTGTGACATCAGCCTGGAAGCCGGATACCACCTTGTCATCAAAACCTATCGAAGTAATCGTGGGAATCTCCGGCAGCTCTCCTAAGATTTCCTTGGATTTCTCCATAGGGTCTGTATCTGAGGACAGAGGCATCAACGTATAGGTATACTCCAAAAGCTCCGTATCCGTCTTATTAATCACCGCATCTATAGGCTCATCGCTCCACGTTCTGTTTCCCACGCCTTTTTGATGATTCAGCACTCTCAGTGCAATATCGTCAATTGCATCTGCCTGCCATGCATAGCGGTTGCCAGAGCGGTGGGTGGAAAGGGATGCCGGCGTATAGTGCAGCGCTACCGCCTCCAAAGGCTGTCCGGAGTAGCCATCTCCATAGGTCATGCTGGCCATAAGTCCTTCCCCTTCGTTGTTTCTCAGTGCAATCCAGCGTACGTCTGTCTTGTTTCCGTTTTCCTGAAGCCTCAGATATGGTACAAACTGTTCCGTTACCGTTCCATGATATACTCCAATGGGACTGCCATCTTTTCGGTTCCAGTAGGTCTCGCTGGGGCCGCGACCATACCAGCTTACATTTTCAAACTCTTCTGGAACCTGCATCCACATACCGAATTCACCTAACTGTGAAGGAGCGGATTCCGATGGAGTCAGCTTCGCGGTCACCACAACAGTTCCGTTTCCGTACACACTGTATGAGGTTGCATACTTGCTGCCGTTTTGCAGGGTCGCTGATACGCTGATTTTCGTTACTTGAGAAATGGGGGAAGTCACAGTTACAGACACATCCTGCATATCCTCTCCTTGCTCATACCAACCATCATAAGCTTCCCCTCCGGATACCCAATTGGTTCCGTTGATCGCTGCATTCTGGTCTGTTTCTCCGCGGAAGAAGGAGCCAACCGGAGCCTTGGAAATCAAATCCTTTCCATCCACCTGATAGGTAGTCATTAAACCTGTATTCTTGTCCACTTCTACGGTAAAAGGCCTTCCCTCATCGGTGGAGCCGGTTACGGTTACCTTAGACGCATCTTCCTGGGTTTTCACCATGTCCAAATTCTGGGGCTCTATCACCTTGTCCTCACCCTTCTCCTGCTCAGGCAATGTAAACTGGGCCATACCCTGGATGTACCCCTTATTTGCGTATACGGTGTTACTCTTTAACTTATATTCAATCTTCAGAAGATACTCGGCTCCCTCCTTGGGATTGGAGATCTCATAGGGTACCGTCAACTCCTTGGTAGCTGCCCCGGCTATACTGCCCGTAAGGGGAGCCAAATCTACCTGCTCGTCAGTAAAGACGCCCTGCTGGTATTCTTTTCCATCCTCAAGAATTGTCCACTGAATTTCATAGTAGTTGGCATTCTTAAATCGGTTAAAATTCTTTAAGAGCACCTTTTTCTGCTCTTTCTGTTCCTGGGTCTGAGTAAACTTTAGATCCTGGTACCAATATTTTACCTCGTATGCCTGAGGATGCCAGCTGCGGTCTGGGAATGTGATTCCGTTACCGCAGAAGTTCAAGTCCCCGCTGTTTTGTTTCCAGCTTCCGTCAAATCCAAAATACAGATCCTTTAAGGTAAGGCCTGTGCCTCCAATCCCGTCCTTGGGTGTGTAGACCGACTGATCCACATAGTCCCACAAGAAACCGCCCTGCTGGCGTGCCAGAGACTCAAATGCATCTGTATAATGTTCAAAGTCTCCACCCGTATTTCCCATAGAGTGCTGGTATTCCATCATGATACCCGGTTTTTCTCCAGGATCCTTGGTGGGATAATCCGGGTACATGGAACCTGTCATATCAACTCTGGAGTTTCCGTTCCAGCCTTGATAATGAATCAGCTTTTCTGAATCCAGTTCCTTGATCACGTCAATCATACGGTTAAAGTTTCCCTCCTGGGGATCGGGAGCCAACCGGTCAGAGGCGTCGCTGCCTGCCTCATTGCCAAGGGAATATATTAAGACAGAAGCATTGTTCTTATCCCTCATGACCATGCTGGTCATACGATCCACCATAGCATTCTGGTACCGCTTGTCGTTTCCGGGGAAGAGACGTCCATCCATATCCTCATACTTGGCGGAATCCGGTATTCCCATGGTTCTGGCATTATGGGACTCCACATTTACCTCGTCCATGATGTATAATCCATACTCATCAGCCAGCTCAATCAGATTGGGATCCGGTGGAAAATGGCTGGTTCGGATGGCATTGATATTTAACTGCTTTGCGCTTTGCACATCCTTTACAATGGTCTCATAGGGGATATGGCGGCCTCCCCGGGGATGGGCCTCGCCTCGGTTTACACCGTAGAACTCTATGTTTTGACCGTTGATGCGCATCTCGGAAGAGCCGCTCTTTCCTTCTATGTAAAATTCTTTAAATCCCACCCGTTTTCCGATGGTCTGAAGCGTATTTCCCTCTCCGTCACACAACTCCATCACCAGAGTATACAGGTTTGGGATCTCTGCGGACCACATCTTCGGGTTGGAAACCTCTGCCCGAAACTTGGCCGTGGCCTTTCCATCCGCCTGGGGACTTATCTTCTGGCTCAAACCATTGACGGAAGGAACGATGTTTCCCTGGTCATCGTACAAATACGCCTTTACCTGGTAATCCGATACCGGATTATTCGAAACATTTGTCACATCCACATCCAGCTCCAGAGTACCTGAAGAGTAATCGTGGTCTTTAAACGTGGTATCCACATTGTAGTCGTAGATGGATACCTTGGGCTGCATCGTAATGAACACATCTCTGTGAATACCCGCAAAATAAATCATATCCTGATTTTCCAGATAGCTTCCTGTGGTGTAGTGATACACCTGCACCGTAATCAGGTTGTCTCCAGCCTTAATATAATCTGTAATGTCAAATTCGCCGGTGGTAGCAGTGTCTTCGTCATATCCCACCACCTGACCGTTTACATACAGGTAATATCCGGACTCCACCCCCAGGAATGTGATGATAAACCGCTTACCCATGTCCTTCTGGTCAATGTGCACGGTCCTCATATAAGTGCCCACCGGGTTGTAGGCGGAAGGGGCTGCGGAACCATCCCCTCTGGACTGGGATGACACCCCATTGCCGGAAGCCTGCCAGGGATAATCCTGGTTGTTGTAAATAGGCCAGTCAATGTCCGTGCTTTTCCAACCAGCGTACTGCATATTGGTCTGCCAGCTGGATGGAACCGTAATATCAAAGTAACCATCCTCCGGAATGCTGGTAACCCCATTCACATCCGGCTTTTCAGACGGCTTGGACACCCAGTTAAATTTCCAGGTACCGTTCAGGTCAATGTAGTTGGGTGAATTTTTTCCCAAATGAATCGTGGGGTTTTCCTTTGCTTCCTCCACGGTATCAAACGGGATCATAACAGCCCTTGCGTCTGTCTGATTCACCCTGACTGCTTCCGGAGTCGTCCACTCCTCTCCGGTCACGGTTTCCGCATGAACAACGCCCGCCAGATAAACCCATAAAAGGCCAATCACAGCAAAGGACAACAGCACCGTCCATGCAAGACTCTTTTTCCATACTTTCATAACATACCTCTTTTCTGCATAGCTGAATCTTTCCATCTCTGCGTGCCATGCCTGCGCAGAGAAACTAACGCTGTCCCTGATCTTCCCCTTGATCTGAATCCAGCATTTGAGAGAACAATTTCTCTCTAACTATGATTATAGCAAAGCCAAACTAGTCTGAAAAGGTAAAAATGATATGTTATGCGCAGGATACTTGTCTTCCATTTTATACCGCTCCGTTCAGTCCTTTCTGTCTGGATCATTGCCCTCTTTCTTCCAACTGACAGAGACTTGACATAATCTCTCACAGGCATAAAGCTCATACGCCTCTTTAGCCCAGTCTGTTTTGGTCCAAATTGCCGCCCTGGCCTCTACTGGTACATACGTCTCCTTCATTCTCATCCTCCTTACCCTCAAACAGCCGATTATCACATACGTTTTGTCTGTTTAAGATATCACATAATTTCAGTTATGTGATCAATCCCCCCTAACCCCCAAGATATAAGCACAAAATACCGATCCTAATCCACTTTTCACTACAAAAACCCTTTTTCCTTAAGAAAAGCAGAAATACAATACAGTCATTGAGAAACAATATGAAAAAATTTTATGCCGGATAGAAACGTATTCTTGACAGAGTCAATCTACCTATTATAATATGTAAAAACAACGTAAAGATGGTTCTCCAAGCGTTGTAACATAACTGAAATTATGTGACCGCATCTTTAAAAATATTCATCTGGTTTAACTGCTCCTGGTAAATTTCCCCCGTATTCGATGTGTAGATCCGTGTTACATTGATATTGCTATGTCCCAACAGATCAGCCAGCCCTGTAATATCCCCGGTAGATTGATAATAGACACGCGCAAACAAGTGTCGCAAATTATGTGGAAATATTTTTCTGCTTTCAATTCCGGTTTTTTCTGTCAGTTGCTTCATTTCCCTCCAAATTCTGCTTCGATTTAAGGGTTTTCCCTCCTTCGTTACAAATATGGGACCTTTTAAAATTTTCTTTTTACCAGAAAAATCCAACAGCTTAGCCTGAATGGCAACAGATAAAAAGATTCTTCTGTATTTCCCCTTATTATAAATCTCTATTCTTCCCTTTTTGACCCGCTCCACCGTAAAAAATTCTAACTCACTAATTCGGATCCCTGTGGCTGCCATCGTCTCCATGCATAAAGCAAGCCATCCTTTTCCCTCCAGATTGGCCGCATGTACCAGCATTTGAAACTCCTGAGTGGTCAGCTCCCGCTCTTCCTGCAAAAACAAATTCTTTTGTACCTTAACTCTTTTTATCTTGAAACAGGCTGCCCCCTGAAACTCTAAAAACTGGTTTAACGCCGCCAGCATGGAATTTACACTGCTGACGGCGTATCTGGAAAGCAACCAGTTTTTGTACTCCAGCAACCTGCCTTTATTTATCGTTGTGTCTTTGCCCAGATACATTAAAAGCGTCTTGATATCCGTGATATATTTCCGTATCGTCGCCTCTGCGTGTTCCCTCTCATACAAGTATTGCCGAAATTGCTCCAACTGCTCCTCTGAAAATTCAATGATTGCATTTTGTAATTCCATATCGATTCTCTCTTTCTGAATATAAGTTTCTGTCCATCTGTATGGAAAAGATCTTCTTTTGTATTTTGTCCTGAAAACCCATATCCATGCAACCCTAAACTCATACGTTTCTCTATGTTTCAAAAAAAGAAAGCATCCTGAACATTTTCTCGCTTTCAGGATGCTTTCCTTCTTTTATTATTTCACCGAAATCCGAATCTTTACTGTCTTCTTTCCAGACTTCGCAGTCACAACTGCCTTTCCTTTCCCTTTTGCACTCACTACTCCCCTGGCGGTTACGGTCGCTATTTTTTTATTACTGGAGGAGTACTTCACCTTCTGGGCGCTGGTAATCGGGGCAATCACGGATGTAAGACGCAGCTTTGCCTTGCGCTTCATGGTAATTTTTTTAGATACGTCTTTTCCTGTTCCTGCATTTTTTATCTTTAAAGATTTGGTAGTAACATTCTTTTTTTGCACCTTTACCTTAAACCAAGCGCTCAGCCCGCTTTTTAGCTTAACGGTAATCTTTGCAGTGCCCGTCTTCTTCCCGGTGATTCTTCCTTTCTGGTTCACGGCAGCCACCTTGGGATTGCTGCTCTTCCAGGATGCCACCCCGTCTCCCTTGGCCAGAGCGCTGACTTGGATTGTTACTTTCTGCTTTACCTTCAGGGGAAGACTTTTCTTAAGAGGTACGTTCAAGTTCACCGTGGCTTTTTTCTTCGCTATCGTCTCAGTCTGCGCCGCGCCGCCGCATACGGTGCAGGTGCGCTGTCTTGTTCCGGTCTCCAGAACGGTGGCTTCTTTTGTAATCACCCAGGAGCCGTAAGCATGTTGTCCCGTAGCTGGAATTATGATGGAGCCTTCCCGATATCCGCATGCCGCACATTCCCTGTGCCTGCTTCCTTCCGCACCGCAGGTGGCCTGCCGGTCTACTTTGGTGACAAAGTTGTGCTTTGTGGGATCTGCGGGGATATCCTCTGTTCTGGTAGCGCCGCATCCCGTACAAGTATAGACGCGCACGCCCTTCTGTACGCAGGTAGGTTCTCTGGTAACACGCCCCTGATCCCAGACATGCTCGTGTCCGGCCTCCTTCTTTTTCACAATCACCCGGCAGGAAGCCTGAACGCTTCCATCCGGAGTGGAGGCCGTGATCACGGCGCTTCCCTCCTCCGCCGTCTGAATCCTTCCTGTCTCGCTGACGCTTGCAACACCTGCATTGGAGCTGTCCCAGACCACGGTCTGGTCCGCAGGTTCCGGAAGCACGGATGCTTCCAGCTGTCTTGCTTCTCCCGGAGCCATCTCCAGGTAAGTATCGCTTAGGTTGATGCTTTCCGGAATAATCTGTGTATCCCAGTAGAGTGCCGCGCTTGTCCCATTGTCATACCGGGCCTCTTCTTCTTCCTGGCTGCTTTCGATGCGGATTCCGATCTTCGCAAAGGGCTTGTTTCCCACGTCCTCCGGCAGAATGTCCAGAGACGTGTTCCAGACTTCGTCCGGCTCCAGGTTTGGTACCGTCTCTACGGCCAGTGCCACGTCCGGCTGTTCCTCATCATAAAATACGGCCCGGACGCCTCCGGCTTCGTATCCATCGTTGAATACAGCCAGCCCAACCGTGTACAGATCCCCGTTTCGGTAAACATTGGTCTCAGTCCTAAAGTTGGCGCCTCCGATGGCCACCGTCTGCGTCAGCTTGGAATCGATCCGGCCGGAATAGTCCTTCTCACAGACCTGCACGGTGTAATCTGCTTTTGCCATCTCCCGCGGCAACATCAGGTTCACCGGAACTTCCACCGTTTGGCCGGAGGTTATGGATACGTCCACGTCCTCCTCCAAAACCGTCTGGCCGCCGCTGGTGGTCTTTACCGTCACCGCCGTGCAGGTCCGGTCACCCTGGTTTTTCACGGACACGGTCAGAGGAAGCTCCTGACCCGCCTTTACGTCCTGTCTCCAAAAGAACACGTCTTCCACCATCAGCTCCGTCTGATTTTGGTCAATATACTTGCTGATCAGGTTGTTTCTTCCGGCATCTTCGTCATTTTGGATATCCAGCCTTCTCTGATTGTAGGCAAGCACCAGCCGGTCCCCCACAAAGGCTCCCTGCACCTGCTCCACGTACTCGCTGGCATCAGTGAGAGGGCTAATCTGAGACCAATTCCCGGTCTGCGGATCGTAATAGGCTCCATAAGCGTTGGCGCAATTTTCGCCATTTTTCGTAAAGAGGATGGCAGCCTTTCCGTCCTCTCCGGAAATCACCTGGCGCACAATTCCGGAAATCCCCTCGCCTTCAAAGGAAGTCACCTGCTCTCCTCCCCGTCCGTTTCTGGAGTGCAGGCTGCCTTCTCCATCCGTCCACAGAATCTGGTCTTCTCCTCCCACCCGTCCGAACTGGACGTTAGCGGCCTGTTCTCCTTCCAAGGGAACTGTGGTTCCCGTCTGAATATCGAGAAGATAGGCCTGCCCACCGGCGGTGTTCTCCAGACTCCCGTCCTCATCGGCCACATAGGCGTAATAAAGCTTTCCTTCCATGGTTCCCAGGGCCTCTCCCATCACGCAACCATCTATGCTGGCGATCTGTCTGGAAGACCAGCTTCCGTTTTGACTTTGGGCCAGGTAGACCTGGTTGGTCCCGGAGGTTTTCCAGAAATTTTGTTGAGAGTTCACGGTCCAGGATACCGCCGGACTTCCCGACACAATGGAAATCTGCGGCTGAATCTCATACTGGTCATTGGAGGTGATGGTGGTCTGTGTCTGGAAGCTGTGAGTAGCGCTGTCGTATCTGGCCACCGCCACCTCCGTTCTGGCACCGATGTCTTCTATGGAGTCCAGTCCTTCCAGGGAAGAGGAGGCATCGTTCCAGACAACCCATGCGTTTGTCCCGTCTGAGGCCACTTTAGGGTTAAAATCTGCCGTCCCGTTATCGGAAACTGGCTTGGGATCACTCCAGTTGTTGTAATCTTCATAGACAGAATAGTAAAGAGCTGACCTGTCTGCCTCACTCCTTCCCGTCCCGTAATCGTTTACAAAAACCATTACCGTGTCTCCTCCGCAGGTGAACATCACCGGAGCCGTTTCCGGATAGGTGTTGGACAAAAGTGTTTTTTCTTTGGCATTGACTCTGGCCTGCCGTTCCTGATCCTCGCTTCCATTCCATCCCGCTTCAGAATCATAGCTGTCCCTCTCAACGGCCTCATAGCCGTCATAGTCCAGCAGAACGTCTTCCAGGGAGCGGGTCTGGCTCCGTGACCGGGCGGTGCTGGCATCCCGGTTCAGAATATAATAAGTTCCGTCCAGTATGGGATACTTCACGCTGTGCCCGAACAGCCTTGCCATGGCTCCCACGCTTCCCTGCAAGTACATGCTGTTAAAGCCAGAGCTTTCCATGGGCAGCGCGGTTGCGTCCAGGCCAAACTTGCCGTCTCCATAAATGCCCACGGAGGCCAGATAGGCCGCCCCGATTCCCCCGAAAATACTCATTTCCACAGAACCCTGGATGCCCAGCTTGCCTTCCCACTGATTCAGCTCTACGGTATCCAGCACGAACTCTCCGTTTGCCCCCACTTTTCCCGTGATATCCCCGGCCACCACAATAGGGCCAATCTGCCCTTCTGTGGAGCCGCTTATAGATACCTCCGCAAAAAGTTTTCCCTTTAGCGTACCACCGGAGGGAAATTCTCCTTCCGCATATCCATAGAGGTTGAAAGTGGCCGACCATTTGGGCATAAAATAAATCTTTTTCTCTGTGGTGCTTTTTCGCATCTTTTCCAGAAACTGATTTCGCCCTTCCATCATGCTGTCCGAGTCCAGAAAGTCCATATTGGCACAGGTGAGAAACGTCTTGGTCTTTTCAGGATCTTTTAAATCCGCCTTCAGCAGGTTGATGCCCAGCTTACACTTGACTTTGTCCGCCTCCGGTTCCAGAACAAAATATACCGGCAAATCAAAGTCCGATAACGTCAATTCGGTACCGCCGATCAAAGGCACACTTTGATCCACCGTAATGGACAGATTGTCTCCAAAGGTAAAACTGGTCTCCCGCTCCTCCTCATATACCACTTCCAGATAAACCTCGGTGGAGGTTTGCAGCGTCCCTGCCTTATCCAATACCTCTATCTGGATTGCAGGTCTCTCCTTCCCATCCTTCTTTTTCGTTTCCTCAAATTGGCCGCTCTTTACGGTAAAGAGGCCGTCCGCACTTTCAGCTATCGTTTTTCCTCCCTGTACCAGGCGATAGCTTCCAATCTCCCCTCCGGGAATGGCCGGACTGGCTTTTATGGTAAACTCTGTGTCCTTGTATAAGTTGTTGATCTCTTTTTTCTCGGCCAAAAGCTCATACTCATTCCCATTGTAATTCATAATTACGGAGCCCAGATCATACTCCGTCACCTCATCCTCCCGCAGAAGGGTGACCCGGTACTCCTTGCTTTCGGGAATCCGGAAGTTTTCTCTCGTATAGGTTACGTACCCTTCTTTGGAAACGCAAAGGGTTGTCTGTTCCTCATCTGCCGAGAGCACAGCCACGCCCTTCTGGTTGGTTTTTGCAGATTCGTCTCCAAGTGTCACCGTAACATTCTCCAACAAGGGAGCCTTTTTTTCTCCCGGTTGGAGTCTGCCCACCGCCGTAACTTTCAGCTCTCTGGTCTTCCTTTTGTTTTTATGTTCCGCATTGTCCGGATGCTTATCAATCAGATCCTTGATTCCCGTAAGAACCGGATATCCATAGGCATACTCGGAATCAAACTCCCATATATTTTCAAAATCCCAGTTTGTATAGCTTTCGCTGGTCTTCATAGCCGCAGTGGTAAGTCCACCGCTTTCCACCCGCTTGCCGTCCTGGGAAGTGTAAACCTCCCTGGGCTCCTCGCCACAGTATGCCTTTGCGATCAGCCACTGTTCGGGAATCTCGTCCAGATTGAAATAGCAATGCCGGATGAGGTTATCATTGGTACAAGAAATGGCTCCCGGATAAGAGACGTCCACAGAGGTGTTCCCGGATTCCGGAACCGTACCTACATTATAGCAGTTTTCAATGACGCCCCCATTTCTCCCCGTGATACCTCCATTGTAGTCCATGGCAGAGGTGTGCAGAATCTTTCCATCATTATAGCAATCCTGAATCGTTCCGCTGGAATTTCCGCAAATTCCTCCCATACCGCCGCCCACATAGGCGTAGCCGATTTCCCCGGTATTGTAGCACTGGGAAATCGTGGTGTTTGCCGCAATTCCCCCGGCAATGCCGCCGGTCCAATAGCCGTTGTGCACGCTTCCCTTATTGACGCATTTTTCAATCAAAACAGGCGCCTCGTTTCCGGTTTCACATACCAGGCCTCCCAGACTCACATAGGAAGAGCCCTGAATATCCGCCTCATTTACACACCTGGTCAGCCGTATCTCACCGGCAGTTCCATCCATATAAATCGCGCTGACCATGCCTGAGGGCTTTCCATACCGTCCCGTTGCCCCGGTGCTTCCCTGAAATTTACATTCCTCCACCAGGATGTTTCCGGTGTTTTCCCCGGAATGAGTCCTGATCACGCCTGCGATGCCGCCTCCATTGCCGGAAGTAACGATCTGCGCGCTGGAGGAACAGCCGCGGATGGTGGCCTGGGAACCCGTGTAACCTGCATACAAAGTCCCCACAATGCCGCCCAGTGTCCCTCCTCTTACTTCTCCGGTGGTATGGCAGTTTTCCACCACCATGTTTCCTCCAATGCCGCAGTCGATCACGCCTGCCACAATTCCCTGGTCATTTCCATAATTTAACTGAGCATCCTCGATCTTTACATTGCGGATGTAGGTCTCCTGGCTGGATGCCCTGGCCTTGACATATCCAAACAAACCAAATCCCTGGCCGGAATCCAGGCTGTCATCCGTCTTCAGATTGCGGATGGTATGATTTTGCCCGTCAAAGGAACCATAAAATGGCCTTTTAGAGCTTCCGATGGGCATCCATGGATGGCCCCCCAGATCGATGTCGGCAATCAGCTTGAACCTGCATCCGAAAAATTGGTTGCCGTTCGCCGTCTCCCGGGCCACCCAGGCAAGCTGATCCGCATTCTCAATCACATACGTTTTTCCCTGAGGTGTGATCGCCTCTGTGGAAGCCCCATCCCAGGCGCTTTCCGGCAGATTTCCGGGTACTGTTTGATCCTCCTCAAGATCTGTCTTATCCAAAAAGAGCAGCCCATTCTCCTGGGCATATTGCTGAGCCAGGGTATCCGGATACCCCCAGATCACACAGTTAAAAGCATGGTCCCCTATGGTTTCCAGGGATCTTGGCAGATCTGCAACAGCCAGATTGCCACATTCTGCAAAGGCCCACCTTCCAATGGTTTTAGTTCCCTCGGGTACCACAATCTTCTGAAGGCTCTCACATCCCACAAAGGCACTTTCCTCTATACTTTTTAGCGTCTCTGGCAGAACTGCTTCCCTTAAAAATTCTGCTCCGCAAAAGGCGTCCTCTCCTATGACTTCCACACCTTCCAAAACCTCGCAGACAGCCTCCTGATTGCCTATCGCGTAGGCAATCAGGCGCTTTCCGTCTCTGCTGAATACCCCCGTGTCTTCAGATTTTATGTATGGATTGTCCTGGTCTATCACAAAGTGCTGAATCGAATGGGTACTGAAAGGAACGATATCCCTAACTCCTGCTCCAAAAGTTGCTGTCTCCAGCAAAGGCGCACTGCTAAAACACTCCAGTTTTACCTGCGCATTCACATCAAAGGATACGCTTTTCAGACTGCTACAGGAATCCAGAAGACGATCTCCCAGATCAAAATCCTCTTCCTGGCTTATCAGCTCCAGGGAAAGAAGCGCGCTACATTCCCAAAAACACTCATCCCCAAGCTCTTTCAGACCTTTGCTTAACTGAATCTCAGTTAGCACAGAACATCTGGCAAAAGCCCGCTCCCCAATGCCTTTAACTTGATCTCCCATGGTCAGGGAAACCAGGTTGTCATTATCCGCAAAAGCTTTCTCTTCAATATACGTAATGGAATCCGGGACATGATACTGGGCATCTTTTTTGCCTCCCGGATAGCGAAGGAGTCTTCCCTCATAGTCGCAAAGTGCTCCTTCCAGGACCTGATAAGCCGGATTTTCACTTTCTACCGTATAAGAAGCCGCATCTCTCAGCCAGTCCAATTCTTTAAAATCCAAATTCGTTACGCTCCTGCCAATGCGCACTTCCTCCAGGGCAGGGACTGACCCAAGGGATTCACAAATTTCTCCCTCCGACCGGACATCTAAGATTTTCAAGGCCTGACACTCACGGAACAAATCTCCATACACAAAATGGGGAAACTCCATTCCCTCTTCCAAAATGACTTCTTCCAGCACAGGCATTTCGCTGATCGAATCGTCCCAGTCCTGGATGGAAGAGCTGATGGAAAGTCGTTTTAGCTGAAAACAACCTGCGATTGCATATTGTCCTAACACTTTTGTGCCGTTTTCCACCATATACTCCTCTCCCGGTCGATTGATGGGATAGCACAACAAAGTCTTTTCTTGTTCTTCCTCTGAATTTTCTTTCTGATATAAAACCCCATCGAGAGATTCCAGATCAGGATTTCCCTCCTCCGCCAGAAACTCCGTAAGCGCCGTTCCAAAAGCTGCCCCATCGCTATGAGTAGGGACGCCGGAAACCTCTGTCCCGAGAACAACAGACGTAAGTGCATCGCAGCCAGTAAAAGCAAGGCGCTCTATGTTTTTAATATTTCTCTGCACCTTTACCTGCCTGAGATTCCCACAGTTTTCAAACGCCTTCTCCCGGATCGTCACCTCCTGCGCCGGCAGAGTAACCGTCTCCAAAATGGTTCCATTGGCAAAGGCGCCAGATGCAATTTCTGTCACGGGTTTCTCTTCTATGGTATCTGGGATAACCAGATCTTTCTGACTTCCGGTCCATCCTGTGATCATTACCCGTTCACCATCCACACGGTAGATAAACCCTTCTTCCTCCAATACGGTTTCTCTTGACGGGCTCTCCCTGGTTTCCTGCCCTGAAGCTTCTGTCCCTACTGACTCCCCAGAAACCTGCTTCCCAGGGACTTCCATTTCATAAGCCAACGCCTGACTGGGCATCGCGCTGATCAGCATGAAAGCTGACAGAAACCACGCCGCTAATCTTTTTCTTTTCATATTCTCCTCCTTGCCTCTGTTTTAATTTTCTAAATTAATTTTCTCTTTCTTATTTCTATTTGTCAAGAAAAAGGTTTTTCGAATTGGCGACTCTATACCGGATTGAAACTCCATAAAATCCACAATAAGATTTCGTTGGCAATTCACAAAAATTTCCCTGTCTTGCTTTCCGGCGCATGTTTGATGTACTCCGGCGTTCCTGCCGCTACAATACGCCCGCCGTTCTCTCCCCCTCCTGGTCCCATGTCAATGATATAATCTGCGCTTCGAATCACATCCAGGTCGTGCTCAATCACAATGACCGTGGCTCCGTGCTCCATCAGCGTCTGAAACACACCAAGAAGTGTTTCCACATCTAGAGGATGCAGTCCGATGGTGGGTTCGTCAAATACAAACAAGGAATCAGACTGGCCTTTCCCCATCTCACTGGCCAATTTCAGCCGCTGTGCCTCACCCCCGGAAAGGCTTGGCGTTTCCTCCCCCAAAGTCAGATATCCAAGTCCGAGGTCTTCTAGCACCTGTAATCTTCGGTGAACCACCTTCATCTCCCTGCAGGCTTTCAGCGCCGTATGAATATCCATTTCCATCAGTTGCGGCAGAGAATAGGACTGCCCGTTTTTCTTTCTATAATGAATCTTTGTGGCCTCTTTCCCATAACGTGCGCCCCGGCATTCCGGACAGGGAACATCCACATCCGGCAAAAACTGCACGTCCAAACTGATAACTCCGGTTCCGTCACAGACTGGACATCGCAGTTTTCCCGTATTATAAGAGAAATCCCCGGCCTTATATCCAGACTCCTTGGCCTCTTCTGTGCGGGCAAAAATCTTGCGCAGTTCATCATGAACATTGGCATAAGTCGCAACCGTGGAGCGGACATTCACCCCAATGGGCGTTGCGTCAATCAGCTTCACCTGCCTGATTCCCCCGGTCTCCACGGCGCGTACATGCTCCGGCAATTCTTTTTCCAAAATGGCCGCCTCCAGACCCGGAATCAAGCTCTCCAAAATCAGTGTAGTTTTTCCGGAGCCGGACACTCCTGTTACCACCGTCATCCTGCCTTTGGGAAAATCCACCTCCAACGGTTTTACGGTGTGGATTCTTTCTGTAGAAAGATGTATTTTTCCTTTGCCAAATCCTTTATCCTTCTCTTTCATTCCTCGAATGCCTGTTCTCGGTTTTCCTGTCAAAAACGAACCGATTTTAGAGCTAGGATGTCTGATCAACTCAGGAACTGTCCCCTGGGCAATCACACATCCTCCATCCGCTCCCGCGCCCGGCCCCATTTCGATGATCCAGTCGGCTTCTGCTAGAATCTGAGTATCATGGTCCACCAGAACCACGGAGTTCCCATCCGCAATCAAATCCTTCATTACGCCGATCAGTCCAACCATGTTAGACGGATGCAGCCCAATGGAAGGCTCATCCAGTACATACAGCACTCCCGTGGTACGGTTGCGCACAGCACGGGCCAACTGCATTCGCTGACGTTCTCCAGTAGACAATGTGGAGGCTGCCCGGTCAAGGGTCAAGTAGCCAAGCCCTAAATCCATCAACCGCCTGGCAATGTTCTGGAAGGACTCGCAAATGCTATTGGCCATAGGGCGCATCTCTTCCGGTAACGACTGCGGCACCTGATTCACCCACGCTGTCAAAGCATCCAGGGTCATATTGCAGGCTTCATCCAGTGATATGCCGCACACCTTAGGTGCGCGAGCTGAAGAACACAGCCGGGTTCCACCGCAATCAGAGCATACCTCCTGCTTTAAAAACTTTGCCACCCGTTTCATCCCCTTCTCATCCTTGACTTTAGAAAGAGCATTCTCAACAGTACGTACGGCACTAAAATAGGTAAAGTCCAGTTCCCCGGCCTGATTTGATTGTTTTGCTTTATACAAAATGTGCTTTTTCTCCGGTGGTCCGTCAAAGACGATATCTCGTTCTCGTTTAGTTAACTCGCAAAAAGGCACATCCGTGCGCACTCCCATTTCCTTGCACACATCTGTCATCAGGGACCACATCAAAGAATTCCATGGGGCAACCGCTCCCTCATCAATGGTAAGGCTTTCATCAGGCACCAATTTCGTCCGGTCAACGATACGCACCACGCCGGTTCCGCCACAGGTACGGCAAGCACCTAGGCTGTTAAAAGCCAACTCCTCCGCAGAAGGAGCGTGAAATCCTTTCCCACACTCCGGACAAATTAGCTCCCGCCCGGCAGCCACCGACAGAGTCGGAGGCACCTGATGCCCGTTGGGGCAGCGATGACTGGCCAGTCTGGAATACATCAGACGCAAGCTGTTAAGCAGTTCCGTTCCTGTCCCAAAGGTGCTGCGGATCCCCGGAACACCGGGACGCTGATGCAGTGCCAGGGCCGCTGGCACATGCAAAACCTCATCCACTTGGGCCTTTGCCGCCTGCGTCATCCGGCGGCGGGTATAGGTAGACAACGCCTCCAGATAGCGGCGTGAACCTTCCGCATATAGCACTCCCAAAGCCAGAGAGGATTTTCCGGAACCGGATACCCCGGCTATTGCTACAATTTTATGCAAAGGCACGTCCACATCCACCTGTTTTAAGTTATGTACCCGCGCTCCCCGAATCTGAATGGAATCGATCATATACATCCCCCTTTACCACATTTGCTTTCTTAAGAGACCATTTAAAATATTCAATTTTATCTTTCTTATCGTATCAAATCTTCTCTTCCTCTTCAACCGGAATCCTTTTATTCTGGAAGAAAACCTGTTTCCCCCATTTTACTGTCAGGATTCTCTGAAAAAAGAACTTCCATTTCCACAGAATTTTCTTTCATTGCTATGCAATAAGTGGTATCATTAAAAACACAAATTCGTGCCTGGAATTCCATTCAGCAAACATGACAGGATATATATTCTTGCAGTAACAGCAGGTTTCTCATATTCGAAAAATAAGGAAAAGGGCAAATACATCTAAGGAGCGGTACAATGAAAAAAATTTTCATTCATGGTTCAGGACACAAAGCAGACAGTTGGCATGAAACCTTGTCTTATATGAAACATAATAATGACATCTTATGCCCAAATTTATTTTCTATTCTTGAAGGGAAGGAAGCAAACTACTGGAATTTGTACGCTTCCTTTATAGAATACTGTAACAAACTTGACGGGCAGCTTCATTTATGCGGAATTTCACTGGGAGGGATTTTAGCACTGAATTATGCTCTGGATTTTCCAGAAAACGTAAAAACATTGGTTTTAATAGGTACGCCCTATAAGATACCAAAAATAATGTTTTGTATTCAAAATATCATATTCAGACTCCTACCAAAGTCTGTTTTTGCAAACATGGCATTTAACAAAAAAGACACTTTTATTCTGGGAGACTCCATGAAAAAATTAGATTTTAGCGACCGAGTGAAAAGCATAAAATGCCCCACGCTAATCATCTGCGGAAAGAAAGATCGTGCCAATAGAAAATCAGCAAGATATCTATCACAAAATATAAATACGGCAAAGCTGAAAATTATGGAGAACACCGGACATGTTGTAAATGAGGAAAACCCACAAGCCTTGGCAAACACCTTAGAGTCCTTTTATCTTTCCATACTTTAAAGAAGTCCGCACAGGGGAACACCTACTTGATAAGGGCATTCTTACATATTAAAAAGTCTGAATCGTTTGGAGGTCCAATCACTGAAATTCTGTGAGAAGGTAAAAGATGTCCTTCCGCTATTTCAACAGATTGATCTCATTCTGTAAGTTTTTCAAAAATGCGCCAGCGTGAGCGCCGTCCATCTGCGTATGATGGAACTGGAAAGAAAGGGGCAGGTAATATCGAAACCATTTCTTTTTGTATCTGCCCCAAATCATAAATGGATTATTGAAAATGCCGCTGTTCATGCCAACAGCGCCGTCAATTTCCGTATCTATGATAGCGGAAGTGCCGATGACCATACTGTTTTCGGATAAGTCCCTGTCCTGGCAGCTTGCGGCGACCTGTGCCGTATATTTCAGATACTCCTCGTTGAATTGATTTAGCTCGGCTTTAAAGGAAAGGTCGCAAGAGCTGACTTCGCCTTCTTTGTTTTTCACAATGGTATTGACTGCTATGGTGTCATACTGTATGAGTTTATCGCCGACAGGAAGGATATAAAACTCCTTTACCTTTACAGCGGCTCTGCCGATACAGTAATCGAGCAGCATATTAAATTTCAGTTTTCTTTTCCTGCTGACTTTAATCAGATTGGTCACATCAAAGGTCTTAAAAAAGGTCACCATTGGATTCGGCGCTTTCATCCAAAGCTCATACGCCGCCCCTCTTGTGGTATCTTTGGGATTTACTTCTTTTGACATAATAATCCTCCGATTACTCCGCTTTCCGGATCGGGTGGCGCACGACCGTTTTCAATCGGCTCACATCGCATTTTCTCGGATCGCTCAGATAGATTTCGTGATGGTATCTCG
>CABSEG010000041.1 GCA_902476645.1 uncultured Lachnospiraceae bacterium
AGGGAAAATGGTAGTCGAAATTTGTGAAGCATATACCATTACTGGCAGCGGCAGCGGACATTTCATTGTTCTGACTGGGGTAACTGAGGATGGCGGCATCACCATAGCCGACTGCGCAAGCCGTGAGCGGAGTGGGCAAGTATACAGCCTGGAGACGATCACATCGTATGGGCGCGATTTAAGTGAGGGTGCTTTCTGGATTATTGGAAAATAGGAGGAGCGTATGCGTTTTGCAAGAGGAATGGTGTTCGGGATGACGCTTGCAATAGGGATTTTAAAAGCAGATCCGGTGTGTGCTGAGAATCAAGGCAAACTACCGGAGATCGCCTCTTGGCAGAATGGGTTTGGCTACCAGGAGGATGGGACACAGATTACGGGAGGATGGGCTTATGACATGGTAAATCCAGCCGGCAGATATGTCCAGTTTGGAGAAGATGGAAGCGTGATCCAAAAGACAGAAAACCCGGACACCATGGATATGGGAGAGAACTATACCGGGACCGAACTTGTGCCGGCGACCCTGGCAATACGGGCAGAACTGTTTGACGGATTTTCCGGTACCGTTACAGTCTTGGTAGAAGGAAGCGGTGGAATCCTACGAACCGTGGAATTGCGGCAAGATAATTTTTATGGATTGAACATCCCTGTTAACAGTGGGGACTACAGAGTTATAAAAGCTGAGGCCAGGGATGAGATACATTCCTATGTGACACAGTTTCCGGATTCTATTGTGCATCTTTCGGAAAAGGGAGCGCAGGTATTAAAAATCCAGGTGATGGACCAGGTGACAAAAGAAGCAGAGACAACGGGCGAACAGATAGAACAAGCGTCGGAGGAGGTTCCTGAAAAAGGAAACCATGCTTTAAAGACAGAGCAAATGGAAGAAGAGAAGGGAGGTGTCAGGAGAAAGATGGGGGCAAAAAGGATGGCGGCAATATGCGGCAGCATTGGAGGCTTATGTCTGGCCGGGATTTTGCTGCTAAGGAAAAAAAGGAAAAAATATAGCTGAGAGTCTGGAGGTATGACATGGCACAGAAAGAGCATGTAGATGTCTACACCATACCGCCAAATTTTGCTAAGGAAGGGACAATCCTTTCCGGAAGGCTGGAAGCCAGGAATGCTGTGGAGGCAGCAGTCCTGGCTCTTTTGCTGCTGCAGATTCTGATGGCGGTGGATATCAGTGCAAAAGGAAAAATTTATGCCGGGATTATTGTGATCCTGCCCGTTACGATCTTGGCGGTGGTCGGCGTGCAGGGGGAAAGCCTTACATCCTTTGTTTTTCAGTGTTTTTCCTATGTTGTAAGGCGCAGGGTGATTACTGTGCCGAATAGCCAGTACCGGCTGAAACGAAACAGAAGGATCCTAAAGCGCCAGAAAAAACAGCAGAAGGAGGAACAGAAAAAGAGGAAAGGAGGCGGCGGACGTAGGAAACGAGGTACAGGAACTCAAACAGAAGCTGAAAGAGGCGAAAAAGGCGGAAAAGGCAGCACAGAGGGAGGCAAAGGAGAAACGCCGTGAAGAACGCAGGCAGTATGGGGAAAGGAGGAAGGAAGAAGCCAGGAACCGCAGGGAGGATGAGAGAAAAGAAGCCAGGAAATTGCGGGAGCAGGAGAACGAGGAACGGATTCTGAAAAAGGAGTTGCTTCAAAGCTCTGGCAGCCATATAGAAGAACAGAAAATGCAGGTACAAAGGCCGGCGGAGAGGACAAAAGAAGAAAAAGAAAGAAGTGAAGGAAACCAGGATTATCTTCCGGTTACCTGGGCAGCCTCATATCTTCCAGTCAAGCAGGTGAAAAATGGGATCATTTTAACGACAGACAACCGTTACGTTAAATTGATCGAAGTCCTTCCGATCAACTTTCTGTTAAGGTCCTCAGACCAGCGGAATATCATCTTTTCCTATATGAGTTACCTGAAAATTGCACCCCAAAAGTTCCAGATCAAGGTCGTATCGAAAAAAGCGGAAATCGAGGACTATATCCAAAAAATCCGGGAAGAAGCCAGTCAGGAAAAGGATGAGCGGTGCAGAATGCTCCAGGAGGATTATATAGAGCTGCTCCGGACGCTTGGTACAAAAGAAGCGATTACCAGGCGGTTTTTCCTGGTTTTTGAATATCAATCTCAGAACGGCAGGAAAAACCCAGAGGAGCGGGATGTATACCTGTATATGAAATCCACTGTCCAGACGGCAAAAAAATACCTTGCTTTGTGCGGGAACGTTGTATTGGAACATGAAAATGAGACCAGGTTCCTGGTTGAGACGTTTTACCAGATCTTGAACCGGAAAACCAGTACAAAAGAGAGCCTTGAGGACCGGATCCGGAAGGTAAGAGACTACTATCTAAGAGAAAACGGGAAGGAAAGCATCGCCAAAATTCCGGTGACTGAGCTGTTTGCTCCGGAAACGATAAATTTCAAAAAGTGGAACTCGGTAGTGATTGACGGGGTATACCATACCTACCTGTTTATCCCATCTCAGAAATACCGGACAAGGGTACCGGCCGGCTGGCTCTCCCTTTTGATCAATGCGGGCGAAGGGATTGATGTGGATGTGTTTTTCTTCCGGCAGGACAAGGCGAAGAGTTTGGAGAGGATCGGCAGGAGAATCCGTCTGAACCGTTCCAAGATCAAAGACGCTTATGACACGAACAGAGATTTTGACAACCTAAATGAATCCATCCGTGCCGGATATTATCTGAGGCGTGGGCTTACTGGGAACGAAGACATTTATTACATGGCAACGCTGATTACCATAACCGGGTATAGCGAAAAGGAAGTGGAATGGCGCTCAAAGGAGATGGCGAAGCTTTTAAACTCCCAGGATATTGGAACGGCCGGCTGCTTTTTCAGGGAAGAACAGGCTTTCCTATCAGCCCTTCCGTTACTTGGGCTTGATAAAAAAATATATGCCAAGGCAAAGAGAAATGTGCTGACTTCCGGCGTGGCAGCCTGTTATCCGTTTACTTCCTATGAAATGTCAGACAAGGATGGCATTATGATGGGCGTCAATAAGGCGAACAGCTCTCTGGTGATCTTGGATATCTTTAACACACAGATTTATAAAAATGCGAATATGGTAATCCTTGGAACGTCCGGCGCAGGGAAAACCTTTACCATGCAGTTAATGGCGCTTAGAATGCGGCGGAAAAATATCCAGGTGTTTATTGTCGCGCCGGATAAAGGGCATGAGTTTGCCAGGGCATGTACGAATATCGGCGGCGTATATGCGCAGATTTCTCCTGCCTCATCGAACTGTATCAATGTTATGGAGATCCGCCCGGCGGATACAGCAACCAGTGATCTCCTGGACGGACATGCAGCGGAACGCTCTGCCCTGGCATTAAAAATTCAAAGCCTCCATATTTTCTTTAGTTTGTTGATTCCGGACATGAATTACGAAGAAAAGCAGTTACTGGATGAGGCATTGGTTATCACTTACCAGGAAAAAGGGATTACCCATGACAACCAGAGCTTGTTAGATCCGGAAAAGCCAGGAGCTTACCGGAAAATGCCGATTTTAGGTGACTTGCAGGAAGTCCTGATGCGGAAAGAGGAATGCAGGCGCATGGCAAATATTTTAAACCGACTGGTTCATGGATCTGCATCCAGTTTCAATCAGACGACAAATGTGGACTTGAATAACAAATACGTGGTGCTGGACATTTCAGAGCTTTCCGGGGATTTATTGCTTGGGATGTTTGTGGCGCTTGACTTTGTCTGGTCGAAGGCAAAAGAGGATCGAACCGTGGAAAAAGCGATTTTTGTGGATGAGGCATGGAAGCTTTTGGCTTCCAATGAACTTGCAGGCGAGTACCTTCTGGAAATTTTTAAGACCATCCGGGCTTACGGGGGAGCCGCTGTCTGTGCTACGCAGGATCTGGCTGATTTCTTTGCTCTGAAAGGAGGAAAACTCGGACGGGGGATTTTGAATAATTCGAAAACGAAAATCCTTTTGAATATGGAAAATGCAGAGGCAGGGCTGATACGGGAAGAATTGGATCTTTCTGAGACCGAGATGAATTCGATCATCCATTTTGAACGGGGAAGCGGCCTGATATCCACCACCAACAATAATTTGATTGTGGAATTTCGGGCAAGCCAACTGGAAAAGGATCTTATCACAACAGACCGGAGGGATCTTAAAGAGTTAAAGAGCAGGCTGCAGAGATATGGGGCAGATGCTTATGGGAGGAGGCGGGAAGAGAAAACGTAAAAAGCGAGGCGTCATTTATGACGTATAGAATGACGTTTTTAATACGCATTATTGAAAAATCAGGGTATTTTTCCTGTTATCCGTCATAAATGGCGCATGGAAGGTGTATAGAATACGCCATTTATGACACTTAAAATCATGAAAGAAAGGATGCAAAAACAGATGGAAAACAAACAAAGAGCCGTGGAACGTGAACTCCGTGATTTAATCCAGAAATATAACGTGCTCTATAAAAGCCAGATCTATGAATATTTTGCAAAGGACGGAAGGGAACAGTTTGTCGGACGGGCGCTAAAAGCACTGGAAAAGGAACGGGAGATCTGCATAAACCAGGAATTAAAACTGGCAGCGATCAGCGAAGAATACTATAGTGTCCGGGATTACGGTACGATGCAGAGCGTCTGGGCATTGATCGGAATTATGGGGCAGAAAAAGGTAGAACAGCATTTTCTGGCTGCCGCGGAGGAATATCCGGTCCGTATTATTTTTGTAGGGGATGGTGAGATTTACGATATCCTGTACATCTCGCAGGAGGAAGTCAGCCTTGTGAATCATCTGTTTTCCAGAAAGCGGATTGATGGATGCGGGCATATCGTTGTGGTGGATGACCCTGCGTATATCCCAGACATTCAGATACCGGACGCGGTTGGTTTTTGCACGGTAAAGGAGGATGGGAAAATCGAGTATTACCGCTTTGACGGGTGAGGGGGACGTATTCGGCAAATTGAAAGCGCAGATGGACCGGGCGCAGGAGATGACGGGACGGACGGAAAAACTGCTGGCAGAGGCCAGAGGCCTTCTTCATGCATATATCCGGCAGAAACGGAACCTGCAGTACAGCAATTATTGCGATATGGTACTGGAGGTTTCAAAGTGTAGCGAAAAGCTGACGGAAATGCTGAGGAGACTGGCTTTGGAGGTTACATTGGATGAGGAAAAGTATGAAGATTATAAATCGGATCTTGTGCTGATCCATGGGATTGAAATTGTGTATACCGCAGGCGTTTTGAAAGTTTCCCTGCCAGTTTTGGTTCCCCACAGGAAAGAGAGCTACACCGATTACCTGTACAAACCCCTATATACGGCATGCAGGCACTGGTGTATGAAACAAGCGGAAACCGGGGGAACCATACCGGAATTTGAAAAGAGTACCGTATGTTTTGAGCATAGATATGACAAGACATTGCCGCTTGCAAGAGTCAGGGATCATGATAACCTGGAAGAGAAACATGTACTGGATGTATTGGCAGGTTTTTTCATGCAGTCAGACAATGGCCTGTATGTGGATACCTACCATGTGACCAGATTGGCGGAGAAAGACCGAACTTGGATCTATGTCATGGATTCGTGTTGTTTTCCAGCGTGGCTGTCAAGGTTTCATCAGCCGGAGGGTATCGAAAAAAGTCCTTAAACCAAAGACTGAAAATACGATAGGGGATGGAAGAGAAAAAGGCTGGTAACTTCACGGCTTCGGAGAAGAAACGCAGGCGGGATCTTACCCAGGTATTCCACGTATAGGGTACAAAAGCGCGCATTCAACCGAAAGGGGAGATTTGGTTATGAAAAAGCAGGACTTACTGCTGATAATGATTGCAATTTCCGGAGAACTGCCGGTCAGGCTGGCAGGCAGGGTCGTTTCTTCCGATTCCTATGCGGCGGCATTGATTACCAGCTTGAAGCAGCGGGAGTATATTTCAGTACGGAAGGGAGGAGGATGCAGAGGCTATGTATTAAGGACTAAGGGTAAACGGTATTTGCTGGAGAACTATCAGGCGGATACGGCGTTTTTTCTTGAAGGGGCGTCAGAAACAAGCCATGTAAAAAGCGAGCTGAGGAAACGGGAGCGCCTTCATCGGATGAGCGAGGTATGGGTCTTTTTTTATAAGACGGGTGTGTGCGTTTTCCAAAGCCAAAAGCCTGCAATGGGTGGAGGCATTGGAAGCAGCGGGGTGGAAGCGTACTACGGAAGTCTGGAATACAAAAACGGCAATGATGCGATTAAAGGTTCCAGAGCCTGTGGTGTGCTGCTGTCCGGGATATCTGCCTATGTGGTTTATAACACGCGGGAGCAGAGAATGAAGTGGGCCAAGAAAATGGAACGCTCCATGCGTGTCTGGACGGAGAAACTGTTGCTTCGGTCCGGCAGCTTTAAAGGGGCAGATGCGCTTATCCTGGGGGAATCGCCATCATTCCTGATAGATTTACTGGAAAGTGACGGAGGAGTAAAAAAGAACCTGTTTCAGGTGGATGATGTATATGATCGGTATTATTATGTTCCCATGTGCGAGGAAGCGAGCGTACAGATAGCTCTTTTATGTGATACGGATAAGAGAAGACGCCTTTACCGGTTTCTGGAAGGCGTCTTATCCCGCAAAAGGGATAAGGAATTCTCCGTTTGTGACGGATATAACGCAGACGGGAATCCCGTTTATTTTTGTCTGGAACTGGAAATGCATAAGCTATCCAGGATCAAACAGGACGCCGGATGGAAACAGGAAGGGACAGTGTTCTGCCTGGACTATCAGGAAGAGACACTTCAAAACTATTTTGGGGAGGGGATGAAAATACAGGCAATACTCACGAAGCGTCTATGTGAGTATCTGCGTCAGGACGCGTAGCGTAGGCGTCCAACCAACGGCAGGAGGTGCTGCTGTGAAAAATGCATTTGAGACCGGATGCAGCGCGGTAGACCGAATGGGAAAGCTGCAGATTACCGGAAACATCATCCCGGTAGCCTGGTACCAGACAATCCGCAAGGAGACAGGCAAGCCGAACCTAAATGCGATCATTATTTTGGCTGATATTGTTTACTGGTACCGCCCCATTGAGGTAAGGGACGAGGCAAGCGGCCAGTTGATTGGGTTCCGCAAGCGTTTCCATGCGGATATGCTGCAGCGCAGTTACCAGCAGTTTTCTGAACAATTCGGCTTAACCAAACGGGATGTCACCAATGCGGTGATAGAACTGGAAAAGCTTGGTGTGATACAGAGGGTATTCCGAACGATTGAAAAAGGGGGCCGCCTGATCCCTAATGTCCTGTTCTTAAGCCTGGACGTTGACGTACTGGAAAGGTTGACGTATCCAGAAACACAGGAAAACCATGCTCCGGAGAAGCCAGGATGGGGGTGTCCCCGATTTCAGGGGGATGTGTCACCGAAATCGGGGAGATATCCCACCCAAATGGGGGAACCCCTCTCCCTGAAAACGGAGAGGGATCTCTCCAAAATCGGGGAGACAAATACAGAAATTACCTACAAAGAATACAGCGGAGAATCCAATATCTTATCCATCGAAAGCGCCAGGGAACTGGTAAAAATGCAGATCGACTACGTAGCGCTGAAGCATGATGAACCGTATGACGAGCGGATTGATGAAATATTAGGGATCATGACGGATATTATGACATCCACAGCGGAGTATATACGGGTCAACAAAGAGGACAAACCAGCGGCGGCGGTAAAGGCACAGTATGCTAAGCTGACCAAAATGCACGTGGAGTATGTTCTGCACTGTATGGATGGGAATAAAACGAAAGCCAGGAATATCCGGGCGTTACTGGTTACCGCGTTGTATAATTCGGTCAACACCATGGGCTGTTATTATAAAAACCTGTATCTGTACCATCAGTCCGGTTGGGGAATGGAAGATATGGGAGAAAAAAAGGGGGGAAGTCAAAGTAAAGAAGAGTAGAACGTGGAAGGCATGGAAGCTCCTCCTGTTTATCGTGGGAGGAGTGATTTTGGCTTTTTATGTTGGAGGCTTTTTATCCACACTGTTTTCGGAGGCAGATGTTATCTTAAATCCGGCTGTGTGTATCAGACGGGGCGTGATGACGCTGTCCGGCCTGCAGGCATCCGCGGCAGCCGCCGTGCTGTTCTTTGCTGTTGCTGTATTGATCGTGTTTCGGGGAAAAGGGAAGGGGGAAGAGGATGAACGAAATTTCCTTATCTCGGAGCAGGGCACCTACGGTACAGCTGGTTTTATGAAGCAGGAGGAGCTGTCCCAAATCCTGAGGACAGACCGGGATACGGAACCGGTGGCGGGGATCATTTTTGGAAAGGAGCTTGATACTGGGCGAATCATCAGCCTTCCGGTAGACTCAAGGTTAAACAGGAATATTGCCGTATGCGGTTCACAGGGGTCTATGAAGTCCAGGGCGTTTGCCCGTGTTATGGCGCTGCAGTGTATCAGGCGAGGAGAAAGCATGTATCTGACAGATCCCAAATCAGAACTGTATGAGGATCTCTGCGCATACTTGAAGGAGGAAGGGTACACGGTTAAGCAGCTGAACCTGATCCAGCTTATTCATTCTGACGCCTGGAATTGCCTGGCAGAAATTGATGAAGGGGAATTGATCGATGTGTTCTGTGATGTGGTGATCCGCAATACCACGGATAAATTCGACCATTTTTACGACAACGTGGAAATGGACCTGCTAAAGGCCCTGTGTCTATATGTGTATGAGGAATATCCAGAGGGGCAGAAAACCTTTCCGGAGGCGTATAAGCTTTTGCTGAATAAAAGTGTGGAAGCTCTTGACGCGATTTTTGAGAGGCTGCCCGGGAACCATCCGGCGAAAGGTCCTTATCAACTGTTTTCCAAGGCGGAAAAGGTAAAGGGTAACGCTGTATTGGGACTGGGGACAAGGCTCCAGATTCTGCAGAACCGGCTTGTCCAGCAGATTACCAGCTATACAGACATTGACCTGGCACTTCCGGGAAAAGAAAAATGCGCCTATTTTTGTATTACATCTGACCAGGATTCCACGTATGATATGCTGGCAACGCTGTTTACCAGCTTCCTATGTATTAAACTTGTCCGGTTTGCGGACAAAACAGAGGATCGCAAGCTGCCTATCCCGATGAACTTTATCTTAGATGAATTCCCCAACATCGGCGTTGTCCCGGATTTTAAGAAAAAGCTGGCAACAGCCAGATCAAGGGGGATTGGGATGAATATTCTTTACCAGAATATCCCGCAGCTGCAGAACCGCTATCCAGACAATCAATGGGAAGAGATCCTTGGCGGATGTGATTTTTCTATTTTTCTTGGATGCAATGACATGACTACCGCCACATATTTCAGTGACAGGAGCGGGGAGATTACAGTGAACGTATCCTCTGTGCGTAAAAATTACCATACCATCCGGGCAACCGATTATGTGCCGGAATATTCCGAATCTACATCAGTGGGAAAACGCCAGCTCCTGCTTCCGGACGAAGTGCTGCGTTACCCTTTGGATCAGGGAATGCTGATCATACGTGGACATAATGTGCTGCGGTTTCGGAAGATGGACTATACCGAGCATGCGGATGCAAAGAAACTTCATATGGAAAAGGTCGAGGAACATATTCCAGGGTGGTATAAAAAATGGGAAGAAGAGCAGCAGATGAATGAGGCAATGCAGCAGGCAGGAAAAGAAATGTCCGAAGAGGAGATGGCAACGCCGGAGGAAACCGTCCTGGCAGTGGACACGAAGATGCCAAAGAAAGAGAAAGCAAGGAACCGGAAAAACGAAAAGGTCATCCTGAAAGTCGAAGACCTGTTTTCGCAACAGGAAAGGAGTGAGTGAGCTGGGAGTTCAAAGGATTGGATTAAAGGAGAATCCCCTGATCCGGTACAGCTTTTGCTATCTTTTAGCTGCGGAATTTGGCATGATCATCCCAGGGGATGATATCGGCCTGTTGGAGCTGGCGTGGGACTGCATCGAAGTTTATGATTCTTTACAGTCCTTTCTGGAGCTTAGCGGATGGGAAAAGGATAACCCGGATTGCACGGACTTTGCATATCTGTCCGAGCATCATATATGCAGACAGATTGCAGGAAAATATCTATATTTTTCACAGCTGAAATTTGAAGACGGGAAGGAAAAACTGGCGCGAGCAAATTGCGACGGATCTGCGACAGGATTGCGTCAGCGGTGATATTGACATCCGATTCGGGCTATTATAAAATGATATGCGTAAAGAAGGCACCAATGAAAGCGGCTTATTGAAAAGCGGCTTTTTTTGTGCCTTTTTTCATTAAAAGATTGGAGGGGAAATATGGCAGAAGCAAGGAAAGAAGCAACCACTTTAGCTTTGGAAAAAGAAGTTCCCAGAGCTGCCCTTGACGGGGTGCTGACAATCGAAGTGGATTCAAGGGTTGAAAGCCTGGAAGAGCAGGAAGATGCCAGATGGCACCAGCTTTTAAACGCGCACCGGACCAGGAAAATCCTGACAGGGGAATTGGGAGGCGTGGAAAAATTAGAGAGCGGATGGGTTGTGGCGATTACCTATTACAATGGATTCCGTATCATTATCCCAATGAGTGAAATGATGATCAATTTGAATGGGGATGGGAGGGAAAACTCGGATACTTTGAACCGCCAGACCAGGATCGCCAATAATATGCTGGGCTGTGAAATTGACTTTATGATCAAGGATCTGGACACAGAGACCAAAAGTGTCGTGGCATCAAGAAAAGACGCTATGCTGAAAAAACGCCAGACGTTTTATTATGCGGAGGAAGGAGAGAAACCCATGCTGTATCCGGGACGTATGGTACAGGCAAGGGTGATCGCAGTTGCGGCAAAGGCGGTCCGGCTGGAAGTATTTGGCGTTGAAGTTTCCGTTCGGGCAAGGGACATGGCTTGGGAATGGATGGTGGATGCATCGGAAAAGTTCCAGATCGGCGACCTGGTCCTTGTAACCGTCAATGAGATCCGTCAGAAATCCGTGGAGGATATTTCGATATCCGTAGATGCGAAAAGCGCAACGGCAAACACAAATAAAGACAACCTGAAAAAATGTCACAAGCAGGGAAAATATGCAGGTACGATCACAGATGTATATAAAGGGACTTATTTTATACGCCTGGATATCGGTGTAAATGCGGTAGCGCATTCCTGCAATATGCCAAGCCTGCCGGGAAAACGGGATAAGATCGGATTTGTAGCAACACGTATCAATGATAATTATGAGGTCGCGGAGGGGATCATAACCCGGCTGATCAAGCGGGCCCAATAAAAATTTGTAATTTTTTTTGAAAATACTGTTGTCACAGAAAAAACGGATTCTTTAGAATGCAGGGTACCAGAACAAAAACGAAAAGGGGGATGTGCAATGTCAAGGAAGAAAAAGAACCGGCAGGAAACGATTTATTGCCCATACTGCAGGCGCAAAGCCGTGCTCCGTCCTACCGCATACGTTTACGGAAACGATAATCTAAATCCGGAAGGTTTCCTGTACGTATGCTCCGGATATCCACAGTGCGATGCCTATGTAGGAGCGCACAAGGAAAGCCTGCGCCCCAAAGGGACATTGGCAAACGGTGCCCTTCGCCATAAGAGGATCCTTGCCCACCGGGCCCTGGATGCCATATGGAAGGAAGGCTACATGACAAGGCACAGTGCGTATATCTGGCTGCAGAACCGGCTCAATCTCCGGGAAAAGGATATGCACATCGGAATGTTTTCGGATTATTTATGTGATGAAAGCATCCGGGAATGTACAGAGTATCTGCTGGCACGCAGGTCTGAGGGGCGGTCAGCTCCAGGTTCAGGCAACAGAAAAAATACGGCATAGAAGGGAGTGATTGATTGCGGCTATTTTAAGGCTGAAAGCATCCGAGGATGATGTGTACCGGCTGATGGACCGCCGGGAGCATTGCTGCCTGGCGGTGGCATTATGCAGTATTGCGGAAGGAGTCTGCATGTATCTGCTGATCTACCAAAAGCGGTGCTGGGATCTGGCGTATCTGTGCAGCGTGCTTGGCGCAACCATCGTTCTTCTGATCTGGCAGGTGCATAGGTGCGGCAAACGAATTATGGAGGCGGAGCACTGTTACCTGGAGCTGGATGAAAGCAGCCTGGCGGTTTGTCAACCGGAAAAAAACGGACATTATGAGGCCTGCCGTATTTTCTATGACGAGATCGAAAAGATTGTGGAAGGAAGCAGGAGAGGTGTGCCGGAGTTTTATATTGTACTCCGGGAGCAGGATAACGAACGGAAAAGCTTTATCCTTTTGGATGATGCGGAGCAGCAGCGGCATATATTCTGTGTCCGTTCCTTTGGGTACGGCAACCTTACGTTTACCGATTTTTACCGGAAACTGCGGTGGATGGTACCAGGCCAGGTTAGGATTATCGGTACCAGGAAACAGAAAGTATGGAACATGAGGAAATCCCATGCCGGGGTCTGCATTGCTGCCGGTATGGTATTAGGTTACGCGATCCCTAAGATTATTGAGATCATGGAATTATTTTAGGAGGAGTTTGCTATGAAGTGGTATACAGCAATCGGGGTAAAGTGCTCAGGGGCAGACGGACGGTTTTATGTGAAAACCGGTCAGGAGGAAAAAATTTTAAGCGGTATGGAAATACAGATTTGGACAAGTCTGTTATGGGCCATTTGTGAAGAAAGCGAGATCTATGAGAGAGTACAGGGACTTATGAAACTTGCTTTTGGTGTAGAAGAACGCAGAGAGGCTGACAGGGAAGAATTCCGGTACTGTTTCCGGCGTCTGGAAAACAGGGGGCTTATTTGCCCCTGTGAAGGAAAAACTGCAGAGGAAGCAGCCCTGAGTCTGATGCGCCGCGTAACCATGGTACGTGTGAGGATCACCACGGCAGAAAGGTTTAAGCTTTTCTGCAACAGCCTTGGAATGGGAAGAGGACTGCGATTTTCCATGAGAGCTTTTCGGAGGGAGGAGTTTACGGAAAAGGAAAAACGCCTTGTTGAAATTTTAGAGGAGAATGGAAGGCTTGCCTATCATTTAAGAAAGCTGGAGGACAAGGCAGAGAAAGTGTCCTCCCTGGTGGGAGAACCGGATGTTTCCTTTTGCGCATCCGTGCAGAAAGAGTTCCTTGCCGAGGTGATCCGGCTTTATGGGAAGAAACAGTTGTTTATAGAAAGCATTCAAGGGGAGGCGATGAGAGAAAAAGATGAAATGGAACAATATGCAGCGGCTGCTGGAATGGATCTGTAAAAAGTGTGCACCAAAACGTGATATACCGGTGGCTTTTAAAGACGGGGTACTCAAACTGAGTATCCTGTCTTTATTTTTCCTGCTGTTAGGGATCTTCATGGGGAGGGTCATGGAAAGCCCTAGATTTCTTTTTTGGACGGTGATTTTAAGCCTGCTGTTTTTTGGAAAAAGTATCTGGCTTGTGCATATCGCATCCAGCGGAAAGTATGAGATGATTGAAGGGACAGTCAAGGAGACAAAGGGAAATAATGCAGCCGGCAGGTTTCAAAAAATAAGAATTACAAAAACAGACGGAACCGAAACGGAGCTGCTGCTGGGGAAAGAGATAAGAGTCCAGGCAGGAATGGCCTACCGATTCTATTTCAGCAGACAGGAGACGGCATTGTCTGGGATCAAGACCCTGGATGCAGCGTTAAACCTTGGTTCCTTTTATGGACTTGAAAAAGCCGGGGATGGGAAGTAAGAGGCGTGGTCCGACTCCATGCCGCCCTGATCGTGCGCACAGCACGAAAATATTTAGAAAAGGAGCGTGTGAATATGGCAAACACAGTAAACGGGACAGTAAAATGGTTCAGTGCCAGGAGGGGATACGGTTTCATCAGTGATGCGGAAGGCGTAGATTACTTCGCGCATTTTTCCCAGATCAAACAGGACGGGTTTCGGAAATTGTCTTCTGGACAGCCGGTGATGTTTGAAGTTGGGGAAGATGGGAACGGACGGACGCTGGCGCTGAATATTGTACCGCTTGCACAAGAAGGGGAAGCCGGAGCAGAGATGCCAGGGTAAGGAGCCTCCCCGATTTTGATGGGAATGTGGTGTGGCAGGACCACACCATATTTACCCATCCTTTTGAAGAATAACACAATATATAGAATAATATGTTTGACAACCACAATATATTGTGGTAGTCTTAAGTTGAATTAAAACTTTACCGCCTATTAGCAGGCAGAGATTTTAATTTTGTTCCGGGCATTCCGGAAGCATACTTTTGGGTGGAAGCCCTAAAAGAACAAAGAATAGCGCAATCCATAGGAAGATACAAAGAGAGAAGCTTCTTTTTGTGTCTTTTTTTGTGCGCAAAAACCGGAAGGGAGGTAAGGGACAGGGGATCAAAGCCCCGTATGCATGGAAAAAAAGAACAAGCAAAGGAGGAAACGAATGGTAACGGTTAAATGGGAAAAAATCAATGAATTAGAAATCGGGCTTTTGATGGAGATGTCAGAGGATGGGTATTCATTTTGTGTGGAAGATGGAAAAATCCAGAGTATCAGCCTGCCATCCTAAAGGAGGAGGCTTATGTATTACAAAGATGATTTTGAAAAAGAATTCCGTGAGGAAGTGGATTTCCACAAGTATTTGGAAGAGGTGGACGCCCGTGCAAAATGGGTGCGGGTGCCAAGCAGGAGCCTGAAAGTCCTGGTTGCGTCCGGCAATGAGGAGTGCTGCACTCCAGTGGAGCAGGTAGATATGGAATCTATGATGGAGGATACCAAACAGCACACCGGCCTGCTTCTGAAATTTCCAGGAGGGGTTTACCAGCTTGGCTCTACAGCCATAAAGACCCTGAAAGGGCGTGCCCGCATTGACGGTACCGCCCTGGCGGATGTAGATCGGAAAACCTTGGCGCAAATCCTGAATCAATGCCTGAAAGTCGCAAAAGGAAAGGCGCTTTTACGGTTATTTGAAGGCAAGGTACGGGCAGTCTTATCCGGGGATGAAAGAGATTATTCGATCCTTTCCATGCCGGATGTCTATATGGTTTCCTCCGCTTACCTGAATGGTGATTTTGAGCAGACAAATTTCCAGCTTGGGTATGCGGATCATTCTACGGCAAATGCCATATGGGAGCTGCAGGATGAGAGGATGGAGAAAGTCTACCGGGATCTGCTGGCACAATACGGGAGATACACGGAAGAAAAATTAAAAGCGGCAGTGCGTATTACCACCTCCGATGTGGGAGCGTCCGGGGCGAATATTTTTTACTCCCTCCAGGGAGAAAACCGTTCCATTATCCTGGGGGAGGCGATGAAGGTACGCCATAAGAACTGCAAAGGGATCGAAGATTTCGCGGAGAACGCAGAAGCGATCTGCACCTATTATAAGGAGGTGCTCCGGGGAGTTTTAAGGCTTTGCAATATCCATATCCAGCATCCGGCCAATACAATGGCAGGTGTCATGCGTAAAACCGGGTTCAGTAAAAAACTGATCGCAGAAACCGTGGAAAGTTATAAAGCGTCTGTTGGTGAGGAAGCCTGCACTGCTTATGAAGTTTACTGCGGAATCTGTGAGGCATTGTCGATAGCGCGGCAGAACGGTGAAAACGAGCGGAGCCTGCTGAAGATGGAAGAACGGATCGCAAAATGTGTATCAAAAAGATGGATCGATTTTGATATTCCAGGGGAAGTGCAGTATTAAGCCACACCTGGGACATCCAATGGGAGGAGTCCAATGAAAAAAACGGTAAATGTAAGCAGCGGAAGAGAGGTAGCGGTGGCTTGGATGGACTATTACCTGAACAGCTTTCAGCTCCATCACGATAAGGCGGTGGAAGCGTTGGCATCCCAGCCAAGCAATGTGCGTGAAAATCTGACGTATCTTGGTTATGCATGGTTAAAAGCATTGTCCGAAATCTGCTATTTTGACGCGCGCAATGAGGCGTCGAAACGTCTGGCAGATGACATTATAGGACAGGTAAGGCAGGAACCCAAGCTGCACCAGCTTTCCTATGATGGAACTACGGAAATCGAACTGGACTGCCGCGATGATGAGCAGGCAGCCTGGCTGTTGCGATGTTACCTGTGCGCAGACAGTGGTAACAAGTATCAGAGTTTTTTGGACCACGCCATTTATTCTCACCGTACCCTGCAGCAGAACCTGACCCGCTTTTTTCTGGAATGGTTTGTCAGGGCCGCCAAGCTGGATCGGTCTTCGTTCCTGGAAAACGCGGGGGTTTACTTACGGGGCTGCGTACTGCCCTTTATTTGAGAGGTGAGCGCGATGGCAAGCCTGCCGGACTGGATTTTAGAAGGGATCAGGACCAAGGAATTGTATGAGTGGCTGAACTACGGCGGCGAACTGGTTGGCTGGTTTTCCAACCAGTCATTTACCAAAGCGATGATCGGCAGCCTGCTTCTGATTTATGGGAGCGGCAATGACGCGGAAACGGATTTCATCCAGTACCATACCCTGAGGCTTTGCGGGATTTTCCGAATCACGGACAGATGCCTTTACGAAGTATCTCCGATCTTATATCAGGTATTTGGGATACCAGAGGAATTTTGCTTTCCGGATAAAGAATACCTTCGGGATGAGCTGGAGGAGAAGGTGACGTACCTTGGAAGGCAGATGCTTTTGCAGGAGCGGGAACGCCTGATGGCCGAATCCGGTTTTCAGGTAAAACAGTTCCTGCCACGGATCGACAAACAGCAAATCCGTCTGGCAGCAAAACGGTATGTTCAGATGGGAAAGCATTCCGGGGATATTGCCTATGAGCCCAGGTTCCGGTTCGAGGAGCCCGGAGGGTTTTCAGATGCTCTTATGCTTCAGTATTTGGACGATGAAACCAACACGGTCCGGAAGACGGCGGAAAACTGGCTGAAAAAAAGCATCGCCGTTATCATCCAGAAACAGATTTACTATGGATGCATCCGGGAAGAGCTGTCTGAGATGGAAGCAGCCGCCGCACACAAGAAGCGAGCTGCATAATGGCCGACCTGAGAGGATGGAACGCGAATAAGAAAGAAATGGAGGAAACGAATCGATGAGTAAATACAGCTATATGAATTTGAACCAGAAGATGATCAAAATCAGGAAGAAGATCCCTGCCCTTATCCGGAAACGCTACAGCGAGGACGTGGATTACGATTTCGTAAAGCTGGATGACATCAACCAGTTTTTAACACCGGCTTTGAACAAGTACGGCGTGGATTTTGACATCCTGCGGGAAATCCCCACGCAGCAGGATGCGTCCGGACATGCCCAGTTCCTCATGCAGGAAGGGAACCTGTGGAGGTATGAGGCAGACCTTGAAATCTGCTGGACCAACGCGGATCACCCAGAAGAGCGCAGCTATTCCGTCCTGCATTTGGTAGGGACGAATGATGTGCCGGATAAAGCCAAGGGAACGGCCATGACTTATGGATTAAAATATTACCTTTTAAACAAGTTCAATATCCCGCAGAACGGAGACGATGATCCGGATATGAAGGGGAAGCAGACGGAACCGCCGGAAGCGAAAGCAGAGGAACCGAAAAGCAAAGCAAATCCTTCTAAGAAGAATCCTGGTGAACAAAAAACAACGAAGGAAACAGCCTTTCCTGTGGAAGCGGACTTGGAAGAAGGCCTTGGAAACGCAAAGGATCGTTTTTCCGGGAAACCAGATGCACATGGCCGCAATGGAAACGCGGTATCCGCAGGAGGAAGAAACGCGGAGAAACAGCCTTCTGCGCCGGTCAGTGAAAAGCAGGACAGGCAAAGCCAGAATGCGGGGAAGATGACCGCAGAGAAGATGGACGGCCCTAAGAAACAAAAAGAGACAGACGAGGGAAGAAAGACCGTACCAGAGGAAAGCAGGCGGGAAGAGACGCCGGTTCATTCCTCAAGGGCCATCACACCACCCACACCACCGGTTACGCGGCCCTCTGCTTCAGAAGAGGAGATGGTATTCTTTGAAGCGGAAGATGATGAAGACATCACGAAAAACTCGGAGGAAGAAGATCTGGCAGACGGTTTCCGGAGCGTGACAGAAGAGGACCAGATTCCTTTTGAAGAAGACGGACAGGCAGAACTTGACCTGCATTTGGAAGAGGAAAGGGTAGACAGTGAGGTGGAAAAAGCAAAAGCGGTCATCTGCAATTTTGGTGTACACAGAGGCAGGCCTATGAAAGAATTGCTGGAAACGCCGGAAGGAAGGAAAGCACTGAAATGGCTTGCGGAATCTTATGCGGGAGCCAACCAGAAGATGAAAGCAGCGGCCAAGGTTTTAGTGGAATCAGACATTTATATGAAGGACGCAGCATAACTGCAATCAACGGGCCCCAAAAAAGGGGCCTTGCTTTTTGGAAAGGAAGGAATCAGCATGGGATACGAAATACCATTTACCATCGCGGATGTGGCGGCTCTTTTGTCTATCCGGCGGCTTCGCGGCGGTAATGAAGACGCGTTTGGAGTGGAGTGTCCTTTTTGCGGGGATACAAGAGGAAAGTGCAATCTATGCGTACAAAAGGACGGTGAAATGAAAAATGTATACCATTGCTATCATTGCGGCGCTGCAGGAAATATGCTTACCCTGTACGCAGACCTGACCGGTATGTGCGGATATGACCGTTACAAAAGGGCGTATCATGAGATCAAAGAGCGCCTGTTTTTAGGGCATGCAAGCGGGGGAATGCGGATCGAAAAACGCACATACCGCAAAAAGCCGGCACGGCCAGACGATCAGCCGGCAAGTGTGAAAGCGGGATACTTGGATCAGGTGTACCGGGAAATGCTCTCCATGCTGGAATTAAGAACGGAGCACCGGGAAGATTTACTCCGGAGGGGACTGTCCCAGGAGGAAGCCATGCGGATGGAAGCGGACGGCTATCGGAGCACGGATGCGGGAAAATCCCAGCAGATCGCAAGGGCGCTTCTTGGCAAAGGGTATTCCCTAAAAGGCGTACCGGGTTTTTATCGGAATTACCAGGGCGATTGGGAGGCTGCTTTCTATCCGTCCAACCGGGGGTACTTATGCCCGGTAAAGAGCGTAGATGGGAAAATCAAAGGTTTCCAGATCCGATTGGATCATCCCTATAAAAAACGGAAATACCTTTGGTTTACCAGCAGCGGGATGGATGGTGGAACCTCCAGTAAAAGCCCGGCAGGCTTATCCGGAAGCATCCGGGATAACACGGTACGGGTGACGGAAGGAATTTTAAAAGCCGAGATCGCCGCTCAAAAAACAGGATTGGCGTATATCGGAATTCCGGGCGTTTCCAATTACAAAGGGCTGTATCAGGTATTGGAGCAGTTAAAAGGTCAGGGCCTAGAACTGGTATATGAATGCTATGACATGGAAAAGATGATGCCATTGGAATGCGGCAGGGATTATGATGCATCCTGCTGGTCGTGTCCCTGGAACCACTTCGCGGTTTCCAGGAGCGAGTGCCCGAAAAAGCGGCAGAAACGGGACTGCATCCGTAAGGGCTGCCTTAAGCTCTACGAAATATGCAGGGAGCTGGATCTAAAGTGCAGCCGTGTGGTCTGGGATACGAATGCCGATGGGATGTGGAACGGAGTATACAAAGGGATCGATGACTGGATCATGTGGGAGGAGCAGAACCGAACCCATTTCGGGACACAGGCCGCATGACAGATGGGGAAGGGCAGGTGCCAGCCGGATGCCAAGAGCCGATGCTTTTGGCGTGCTGAGTCAGCCGCTTGCCCATTTCCTGTATTCGTGATAACAAAAAGGAAATGGCTGCGGGAAAGGAGTGATACGGTGGCTAAAATTTTCAACGTGACAGGGCCATATATCCCCACAAAAAAAGAAACACCGCTGCAAAGTAGAAGAATGGAATGGATAGAGTGAATTTCCGGAAGAGAGACGGATAATTTGCTGCAGAAAAGAACGGTATAGATATGGGAACTCCCTTTGAAAGCATAGTTGCTGAATGGGGAGTTCTTTTTTTAACCTATAAAAATTTAAAACGTGGACGGACAAAAGGGACGCTTCTGGCAGGCGTCCTTTTTGTCTGCCCATGTATGGCAGAGGAAAGGAGAGATGGAATGCGGATACGGGATGGACCGGCATAAAAAGCTGCCGGTAACAAATCAAGTCATGAAAGGAGAAATCGTATTTGGAGAAGAAATCAAGGAAAAGATGGCTTGCGGGTGCGCTGGCTGTTGTTATGTGCTGCTCTGCGCTCCTACCAGCGGGAACTTATGCAGCATCCGCCGAGACAGAGGGAATCTACCTGGAGGCCGGGATCGAGACCCAGGCGGAAACCGAGGCACAGAAAAGCGAAGAGGAGCTTATTTCGGAGATAGAGGCAACGCCGGATCTGGCTCTGACGATTACGGCGGGGGAAACGTTTGACGTCAGAACGGATTTTACAGGACTGAACCTGAAGGATGGGGAAACGGCAGAGCTGAAATTGGCAGAAGCAGAAGACGGCACCAAGTTTGACGTACAGGTTCCCGGCATTTATAAATGCGTCTATCAAGTAACTCCCGTAAGCGGAGAAGCCTATCTGGTGGCGCGGAATATTACCGTAACACCCAGGGAGTCTGAAACATCAGGAGCCGGCGGCCAGACGGGAAACGATGGGGATACAGGTGGAACAGAAGAAGGGGAATCGGACTCGGAGCCTGACCCGGAAAATGCGAACGGGATTTTTGACACAGAAGCGCTTCCTACGGAAGGCACAGAGCCTGTAATGGAAACACCAGCTGAAACAGAAGGAACCGGCCAGGCGGATCAGGCACAGGGCGGCGAAAACATTCTGACGGAAGGGCAGACAGAAGCGACAGAACCAGCCCAGGAAGAAACCGCGGAAAGTGAAGCACAGACAGAGCCGCCTGTCACGGAAGCAGAATCTGAAGCAGAGTCAGAAACAGAACCAGGAACGGAAGCGGAGAGTACGGAGGGCATCACGGAAGGCCAGACCGAAGAGACCCAGGCACCTGTGGAGGAGACCAGGACGGAAACAGAAGGGATGCCAGATTCTGAAGCGGAGAGCGAGACGGCAACAGAAACAGAGATCCTCTCAGAAGAAGAGCTGGATAAGGAGCTGGAAGCGGCAGCAGAGCAGGATACTTATGACGAGGAAAGCGGACTTACCTTGGGAGAGGTCATGGAGCAGGCGGTAGAGCAGGAAGTCAATCTGCTTGCGCTGGATGCCGGGGAGACCGTCTCCTTTATGGCGGTCAATACGGCGGCAAGGTCCACCCAGAGTGTAAATGTTACACGGGGAAGCGCATACTATTACGCGGATTATGGGCTTGGTTCCTATGTGACCTATAAGTACACGGTACAGTTTGGCGATATTTCTGCTACGGCCTATTGTGTGGAGCCCTCGAAAGGCTCCCCTGGGGACGGCACTTATACGATCACCCGCCTCAGCGACGGAAGGCAGCTGGCAAAGGTCTGCTATTATGGGACGAAAGCTTCCGGGGAGAACGGATTCTTTGCGGAAAAGCATCCGGATTTTTCCGCAGGCAAACAGTTTATCATTACGCATCTTGCCGTTGCCTATACCAATGGAAGCGGGGACGCTTTTTCTGGCGCGAATTCCACCGGACAGTCCCTGGCTATGGAGCTTTACAATTATTGTATATCCCAGCCGGATATCCCTGATGTGGATATGTCGTTTTCCGACGCGAACACCACTGCCTATATTGACGGAACGATCCAGAGAACCAAGGAGATTACCTTCCGGGCGGATGAACTTCAGAAAGTGACCATGAAGCTGCCGGATGGGGTGAAACTCCATAATCAGACAACCGGCGAAACCAGTAAGGCGGGAGCGGACGTGGAAGTCAGCGGCGGCACGGTGTTTTATTTAACCGCACCCCTTACCCAGGCTTCAGACGTTGGAGCCTCCTGGTCTACCAGGATGAAAGGAAGCATCACCAAAGATTATTCTGCCTATAAAATCAGCACGGGAAGCGGTATGCAGGATCTGGCCCTGGTATTTGGCGAAGGGGTGACGACCGAGAAATACGTGGAATTCCAGGTAAACTGGGTGGAACAGTCCAAAGTAGAGATTATCAAGAAGGATAAAGGAAGCAACACGGCAATCGCCGGCGCAATTTACGGGATCTACAGCGATGAGGCCTGCAAAAACCTGATTGTCCAGATGCCGGCAACGGATGAAAAAGGAGCTTCCAGCGTAACCCTTGACCAGGCGTCAGGAACCGTATACTTAAAGGAAATTGATGTCCCAACCGGGTACCTGCTTGATACCAAGGCATATAACATTGAGCTGGTGGCAGGAGGAACGGTCAAACAGGAAGTGTTTGATGAGGAGCAGAAAGCCGCCCTGACGGTTTATAAAGAGGGGGAGGTTCTCACCGGGGCGGATGTGACCGATCAAGGCGTAACGTTCCGGTACGAAAAGAGGAGGTTAAAAGGCGCAGTCTACAACGTGTATGCTGCGGAAGATATTATCTCAGCCAGCGGAAAGCTGATTTACAACAAAGGGGCCCTTGTGAAGGAAGCGCTGACAACCGGAGCAGATGGAAGTGCGGTACTGGAAAATCTGTACCTGGGAAGCTACACAATTACGGAGACAAAGGCGCCTGAGAACTATGTGTGTACAGGCGAGAGCAAGACGGTAAAGCTGGAATACGCAGGCGCCAACGTAGCGGTACAGACTGAAAGCGTAACCTTTACGAACAGCAGACAGAAAGCCTCAGTGAGTGTTACCAAACAGGATCAGGAGACGAAGGTACCACTGGCCGGAGGCATTTACGGACTCTATGCCGGAAGCGACATTAAAACAGCGGATGGAGCCGTCGCAGTAAAAAAAGATACCTTAATCGAAAAGGTTACCACAGGTTCCGGCGGAAGCGCTTCCTACGCGGCTGACCTGCCGATTGGAGCTGACTATTACATCAAGGAGCTTCAGGCGCCGGCGAACTACCTGCGAAACAGCGAGGAGATCTATACCTTTTCTTTTGCTTACAAAAATGATAAGGAAGCATCGGTAAGTTTTACCCATACTTTTTCTAATGAACGGGTAGACGCAACGATACACTTGATTAAAAAGGACGCTGAAACCGGCGGGACGCCACAGGGAGACGCGGTCTTTACCGGAGCGGTCTACGGCCTTTTTGCCAGAGAAGATATTGTGCATCCAGATGGGAAGACCGGGGTATTATTTAAGGAAGGAACCCAGGTGGCAACCCTTACGGTGGATGAAGCGGGAAACGCCGAAGTCACCGGACTTTATCTGGGCAAATACTATGTGAAGGAGCTGACGCCCCCGGTGGGCTATCTGGCAGACCCGAAGGAGTATGATCTGGACTGCAGCTATGAAGGGGATCTGGTGAAAACTATTGAGCGCACGGTAACTTCTACAGAAGTAGTAAAAAAACAGCCCTTCCAGCTGATCAAAGCCGCGAATAACGGACAGACGGATGCGGAGCTTTTAAAGGGAGCCGGATTTTCCGCCTACCTGGTGAGCGATCTGAAGAAAAACGAGGACGGAAGTTACGATTTCACGGGAGCCAAGCCGATTGTTTTAACAGCGGATGGACAGACTGAGATGTTTACGGATGAGAAAGGGTACGCCTGCTCGATCCCCATCCCCTATGGGACCTATGTGGTGCGGGAGACGACCACACCCCACAACTTTACTCCGGTAAGAGATTTTATCGTCACGATTTCGGAAAATAATACGGAGCCCCAAACATGGAGGGTGCTCCTGGATGACGAGTTTATGGCAAAGCTAAAGATTGTCAAGAAGGATGATGAGACAAAGCAAAGCGTCCTGATTCCCAATACGGAGTTCAAGGTATATGACCTGGACGCGGGAGAATATGTGGAACAGGTCACTACCTATCCATCCACAATCGTGCATAAATCCTACTTCACGGATGAAAGCGGCTACTTAATCCTTCCAAATGCCCTGCCCTGCGGGAATTACCGGATTGAGGAAGTGACCGCGCCCGATGGCTATGTGCTAAATCCCCAGTATGTGGAGATCCAGGTGGACAGCAATACCGCATACGAAATGGACAGCATCAGCAATGACGCGATTATCACGGTATCTTATGAAAACCATCCGGTGAAGGGAAAACTGGTGATCAAAAAAGCCGGGGAGGTTTTGGAATCCTTTGGGGATGATTTCAAGTACAAGGAAGCATCCTTAGCCGGGGCAGAATTTGAAATCTATGCGGCCGAGACCATCTATACGGCGGACCATCAGGTGGATGAACAGGGCAATCGGCATGTGGAGTATGAGAAGGATACCCTTGTGGCAACCGTGGTAACGGATGAAAACGGGGAAGCGTCCGTGGATAACCTGCCGCTTGGAAAATACCGCATTACAGAGACAAAGGCACCGGAAGGCTATGTATTAAATACAGAAAACCAGGAGGTGCTTTTTACGTATGAGGGACAAAATACACCGGTGGTAGAACAGGAGGTCCTGTTTCAGAATGAGCGGCAGAAAGTGGAGATCTCTGTTCAAAAGCAGGATGCCGAAACAGAAACGCCTCTTTCTGGGGCCGTGTTTGGACTGTACAATCAAGAAGATATCCAGGCAGACGGCAAAGTAGTCGTCCCTGCGGATACCCTGCTTGAAAAAGCGGAAAGCCAGGAGGACGGATTTGCAGCCTTTACCCTGGATCTGCCCCTTGGCCAGTATTATGTCAAGGAAGAAGCAGCTCCGGACGGATACGTTTCCTCCGATGAAATCCTGGAATTCGACGCTTCCTACCAGGGCCAGGAGATCCCGGTCCTTACATTGAGCGCTGTAAAGAAAAATGAGCCCACGCTGGTAGAGTTTACAAAAACGGACATCACCACCGGCACGGAGCTTTCCGGCGCCTCTATGACGGTTCTGGATGCGGCCGGGGAAGTCGTGGATTCCTGGGTATCCCAGAAAGGGCAGCCCCATGTGATCAGGCGTCTTCACGTAGGGGAGACCTATACCCTCCGGGAAGAAATCGCTCCTTATGGGTACCTGAAAGCAACAGAGGTTTCCTTCACGGTCCTGGATACCGGAGAGGTACAGAAGGTTGTGATGGAAGACGAGGTCCCGACCGCAAAGCTGATTGTCAATAAAAAAGGCGAATTTTTGGATAAAGTAACGCTTCTTGATAACGCCAAGGGCGTAGTAGAGCATCTGTTTGAATATATTAGCGGCAGCCTTTCCAATGTTACCTTTGAGGTATACGCGGCGGAAGATATCAAAGCGGCAGACGGCGTCAGCCCGGATTACTATGCGGCAGATGAGCTGGTGGCAACCATTACAACGGACCAGAACGGAATCGCGCAGATCGAAGACCTGCCCCTGGGGCGCTACTATATTAAGGAAGCGGCAACGGAATACGGGTATGTGTTAGACGAGGAACCAAGATATGTAGACCTTACCTATCGCGACCAGGATACGCCTGTGGTCACCTATGATGAAAGCTGGCAAAATAACCGGCAGCGCGTCCAGGTGGAAGTCGTGAAAAAGGAAAAAGGGACAGAGCGGCTTCTTGCCGGCGCAATCTTTGGACTCTTTACCGCGGAAGACATCCTTGCCGCGGACGGCGATCTTTTGCTGGAAGCGGATACGATCATTGAGCTGAAAACCACGGGTGAGGACGGGAAGATCCAGTTTGTAGCGGACCTGCCGGTGGGCGGCAGTTACTATGTGAAGGAGCTGTATGCGCCGGATGGGTTTGTCAACCTGGAAGAAACCCAGGAATTTACTTTCGAATATGAGGATGAGAAAGCAGCAAAAAGAGCGTATTCCTTTACGTTTGAAGATGAACCCACTTCGATTGCTTTAAGCAAGAAGGACCTGACAAGCGGAGAGGAGCTGCCGGGCGCTTCCCTGCAGGTATTGGATGAGGAAGGGAATGTGGTAGACGAGTGGATCTCCACGGAAGAACCCCATATCATCACAGAGCTTA
>CABSEG010000042.1 GCA_902476645.1 uncultured Lachnospiraceae bacterium
GCGCAGCCGGGGAGATAGCGGTGCCCTGTACCTGCAATCCGCTACAGCAGGGGTGATGCCAATCTGAGGCTTGTATCTTGCAGAGCAGCCCTTTATAAGTGGCGTTGACGTCTGGGTCTTACGCAACAGGAATCTGTGAACCGTGTCAGGGCAGGAATGCAGCAGCACTAAGCAGAACCTTCTGTGTGCCGTAAGGGTGCCTGGGCTGAGTTAACTGTAGAGGTAACGTCCGTGGCAGGGATTCGAAGTGCGGCGCGTGGATAAAAAGATAAAGCAAGAGACTTCTGTTTTTGCGAGAGAGCGAAAGCGGGAGTTTTTTTCTTTGTTCTTGTGGCATCATCAGGGCTCTGGTATAATAAAAAAGAGACCATATACCATAGCAAAAAAGAAGGGAGTGCAAGGTATGGATAAGAAAAAAATATGCAAAAGAGGGGTTTTTCTGACACTGTTTCTCTGCCTGTGCGCCATTTGGCTGCCGGGATTGAAAGCAGACGCAGCTTCTGGCATAAAGAAGCTGAAGATTGGAAAAACCTACAGCTACAAGCTGAATGGAAAGAAGGAAAACAAGATTTTGTGTACGTATACGTCCAAAGATGGTGGCGCGGTTGCGCTTAATATCTATATTGATGGAAAGAAACAGGCGACCTTAAATGACTGGGCATACAGCTGGGACGTGTCTATTTGCAGGATTTCTTCCAACAGAAATTTGCTTTACGTAAGAGATCATTCGGACAATGATTGGTGCGCCGGATTGAAACTGTATGAATACAAAAATGGGAAGCTGAAGCTTTTGAAAAATCTGGCAAATATATCGAGAAACGATAAGCCTTTGTCCAATTGGGCCAGAGGCGATCTGATACGGGTGAAGAATAAAAGGTTTACTGTAAGGTGGATGGAGACCACCAAATCTACCGGCATGATTCGGGTTCTGATTACCTATAAGATTTCCGGCAATAAGATCACAAAGATAGGAAAGAGCTATGAGGTCCGTCCAATAAGCGGAAAGAACAGCTGGACGGCCAGGCAGTCTATTGCCACGTACAAAAAACCAGGAGGAACCAGAAGCGCCTTTACGATTTATGCAGGAGATAAGGTAAAGCTTTTACGCGTACAGGTTCAGAAGAATCAGAGATATCTGCAGGTGAAAAATGCGGCAGGAAAAACGGGTTGGTACCGGGAACCTTCCTATTATCCAATGGGAGGCTGGTATGAGGAGGCCGCCTTTGCAGGATAAAAAAGCCGCAGAAAGATAGAAAAAAGGTGATGGATATGAAAAGATGGAAAGGGATTCTGTTGCTTGTGCTTTGTCTGTGTTTTTTCCAGGGCCAGGCTTATGCGGAGGAAGAGACTGCGCAGCAGGCCTATATGGGGCAGGGGGATTTGCAGAAAGGACAGATTGCCGCAGAAGGGCGGCTGAATCCAGAAAAGGAAAGCAGAAATTCCCAGTCCTATACGTTGGAGGAAGCCTACCGGGAGGCGGTACGAAGCCGCAAAACCTATTTGGATGTCTCGGCATTTTCCATTCCGGTATCCCAGGTGAACCAGATTCTTTCTCAGGTGCGAAACAAGTTTCCGGAGCTTTTTTATGCCACGCCTGCCCGGTATCGCTACAGTCCCACAGAACAGATCGTGTACGGGATCGAGATCAAGTACACGGCGGGAGTGGAAGAGGTCTTTGCTTACGAAGCTGCTGTGGCAGAGGCGCTTTCCTGGCTGGAGGAGGATATGACGGATGTCCATAAAGCTCTGGTTCTTCATGATTATCTGGCCCTGCATTGTGCCTATGATCAGGAGAACTTTGCGGCAGGCACTCTGCCGGATACAGCCTATCAATCCTATGGGGCCATGGTACTTGGTTCTGCCGTTTGCCAGGGGTATGCGCTGGCCTACCAGGATTTGCTGAACCGGGCCGGGATTTCCTGCTTCACGGTGGGAAGCGAAGGGATGAATCACGCATGGAATATGGTGGAACTGGACGGAAAATATTATCATGTGGACGTGACCTGGGATGATCCGGTATGGGATGTACCGGGGCAGGTGCTGCATGAAAATTTCCTGCTAAGCGACAGTGCCGTGGGAGAGAGCGGCGCCGGACACTGGGGCTGGGAGGCAGATGTATCTGCGGACAGCGAGCAGTATCGGGATGGTTTCTGGACAGACACGCTGGCTGGGATTTTTGCGTATGAGGGAAACTTCTATTATCTGGATGTTTATGGAAATTTAAAAAGCCGTACCCGGAATACGGGAGAGGAAACACTGCTGACCACCATCCAGGAAAGATGGCCGGCCCAAGCAGAAGGCTCCTCGTATCTTTTGTGTTACGCAAAATTGCTGCTGCTAAACGAAAAACTTTATTATACCACGCCGGAGGCAGTTTGCTCCATCGGTCTGGATGGAAGCGATTATCAGGTGGTGCAGAGCGTTTCAGATGGAGAGGAATCTATCTATGGTCTGGCTCTTGACGGAGAAGAACTGCTCTATATAAGAAAAAAGACGCCCTCGGAACAAAGCGAGGGAAGTGCCGGAACCGTGGAAGCATTTTCGTATCTGATCAACGAAATCCAGTTAAGCGAGAGCGCTCTTTCTCTAAAGGAAGGAGAGGAAGCCTGGTTCTATGCGCTGACGCTGCCCAACCGCAGGCTTGGAAAAAATCTGCTCTGGACGGCGGAAAACGAGGCAGTGGCCTTGGTAGAGCCCGGGGGAAAGGTGACGGCAAAAAGCGGAGGGCAGACCACTCTTACGGCAGTTCATCCTGCCAGCGGACAAAGCGCCTCCTGCGACCTTCAGGTGGAGCATCAGGGGAGAAAAAGCGTGGTGGAGCGGGAGGCAAACTGTACCCAGAAGGGCAGTCTGGCTTATCGCTGTACCTGGTGTAATGCCCTGCTGGGAAGAGAGGAAATCCCTGTAAACGAAGCGCATTTCTTTGGAGAGTGGAAAACGGAGCGGGCTGCCACGATCTTTCAGGAAGGACTTCAGGCCAGAACCTGCGTACGCTGCGGGACAAGACAGACCCAGACCATTGCTAAAAAGGAGGCAAAGGTGAAACTGAACGCAAGCTCCGTGCCCTTAAAGGTAAAGACCTCCACGAAGGCAGTCAAGATAAAATCTCAAACTGCGGGAGACCGGGTGGCCTTCTGGTCCTCATCCAATGCCAAGGTCGTTTCGGTGAATCAGAAAACCGGAAAGATCACCGGGAAGAAAAACGGTACGGCCTGGATTACGGTGACAATGGAGAGCGGCGCCAAGGCCAGATGCAAGGTCCGGGTACAGAAAGCGAAAGTAAAGACCAAGGGACTGAAGCTTTCCAAAAAGCGCGTAACGTTAAAGCGAAAGGAATCCATGGTCTTGCGCACAGAGCGCAGACCCGTGACGGGAACCGGAAGGATCCGGTATCAGTCCTCCAACCCCAAGGTTGCCAAGGTGAATCAAAAGGGAGTCATCAAGGCTGTAAAAAAGGGCAAGGCTGTGATTACCGTCAGGGTGTCGGGAGGCAAAAAGGCGGTTTGTAAAGTGACGGTGAAACCGTAAAACAAGTTTGACAAATCTTTCATTTTGCTATATGATGATAGAAAAAAGAACGGGGAGCTGGCGCGCCGGCTGAGAGGAAATACGAACGAATTTCGACCCATGAACCTGATACGGGTAATACCGGCGTAGGAAAGAGAAGGCTCTGATGTTCCATTGCCAGGCAGACAGGCTCCTGGCGTGCAGAGCGGTACATACAGAAAACCTGCCATCGGCGGCTTTTCTGCTTACTAAGGCATAGAAGGTGTATCCCGTAAAGGGATGCACCTTTTTCAGGTTCAAGAGCATTTTTTATGAAGGAGGAAGCCATGGAATACACGACACAGATGGATGCCGCAAGAAAAGGGATCATTACGCCCCAGATGGAGGCGGCTGCTGCCAAAGAGCAGATGGATGTCAATGAGATGAGGGAGCTGATGGCCAAAGGCCAGGTGATCATTCCCTGCAATAAGCTGCACAAATGTCTGGAGCCCAACGCGATCGGTTCGATGCTGCGGACCAAGATCAACGTAAATCTTGGAATTTCCAGGGACTGCAAGGACATGGACGTGGAAGTGGAGAAGGTGAACAATGCGGTGAAGATGGGGGCAGAGTCCATTATGGATCTAAGCTCTTACGGAGATACCAGAGCCTTCCGCAAAAAGCTTACCAGCCAGTGTCCGGCCATCATAGGAACCGTGCCCATCTATGATGCAGTGGTTTACTATCATAAGCCGTTAAAGGAGATTACCTCCCAGGAATGGCTGGACATCGTGCGGATGCATGCGGAGGATGGGGTGGACTTTATGACCATCCACTGCGGAATCAACAAAGAGACGGCGGGAAGGTTTAAGAGAAATAAGCGACTGACCAACATCGTCTCCAGGGGAGGGTCCATTATCTTTGCCTGGATGGAAATGACCGGGGAGGAAAACCCCTTTTATGAGCATTATGATGAAATTCTGGATATCTGCAGGGAATATGACGTTACCATGAGCCTTGGAGATGCCTGCAGGCCAGGCTGCTTAAAGGATGCCTCTGACATTTCCCAGATCGAGGAGCTGATTACCCTGGGAGAGCTGACCAAGAGAGCTTGGGAGAAGGATGTACAGGTGATGGTGGAAGGACCGGGACACATGCCCTTAGACCAGATCGAAGCCAACATGCGCATACAGCAGACCCTGTGTCAGGGGGCGCCCTTTTACGTGCTGGGTCCCCTGGTGACGGATGTGGCGCCGGGCTACGACCACATCACGGCAGCCATCGGAGGAGCCATAGCAGCCACCTACGGGGCATCCTTCCTGTGTTACGTAACGCCTGCCGAGCATCTGAGACTGCCCAACCTGGAGGATGTGAAGGAGGGAATCATCGCCTCCCGCATCGCCGCCCATGCGGCTGATGTGGCCAAGGGAGTAAAGGGCGCCATCGAGTGGGATCACAAGATGAGCACGGCCAGAAAGAAGCTGGACTGGGAGGGCATGTTTGCGCTGTGCATGGACCCGGAAAAGGCCAGACGCTACCGCGCAGAGGCCAAGCCGGAGAAAGAAGATACCTGCAGCATGTGTGGCAATTTCTGCGCAGTAAAGAACATGAACCGGATTCTGGACGGAGAAATCGTAAGCATTTATGATGAATGAGAGGATCGCCCATGATTAAGATAAACGGAAAAGAGATCGACTTTGTGCCCGGGCAGTCCGTAAAAGAACTGCTGGAGGGGCAGGGATTTGAAGAGGGCCGCATTGCGGTGGAGAGAAACGGAGACATCCTCCCCAAAAGAGCGTATGAACAGACGATGGTGGAGGATCAGGATGTCTATGAAGTGGTAAACTTTGTGGGAGGCGGCTGATGAGGGAAGAGCAAAGGATGCCGACCGAACAGGAGATAGACCGGGCCCTTCAGGAGCGCCATACAAAGGAGCGGCATCAAAAAATAAAAGCCGCCAGGGTGGCTGTGGCGGGTCTTGGAGGACTGGGCTCCAACATTGCGCTGCTGCTGGCCAGAGCCGGAGTGGGGACTTTGCATCTGGTGGATTTTGACCGGGTGGATATCAGCAACCTGAACAGACAGGCCTATGAGATCCGGGATCTGGGACGCTTTAAGACAGAGGCGTTGACAGAGCACATCCGCAGGATTAATCCTTACATCAAGGTGTATACCGACACGGTTCGGGTCACCAGAGAAAACATCCCGGATTTATTCGGGCAGGAAAGATGGATCTGCGAGGCCTTTGACCGGGCGGATCAAAAAGCCATGCTGGTAAATGCCCTGCTGGAGCATTGCAGGGAGGCGGTGATCGTCTCCGGTTCCGGCATGGCAGGCTATGGCAGCAGCAATCTGATACAGACGAAAAGAAAGATGGGCAGACTTTACCTGTGCGGAGATGAAAAAAGCGATATCTCAGACGGGATGTGCCTTATGGCGCCCAGAGTGGCAGTCTGCGCGGCCCATCAGGCAAATATGGCGCTTCGCCTCATTTTAGGAGAGAGGGAAGCGTAAGAGAAAAGAGGAGATAGACATGCAGGAAGATCAATTTATCTTAGGGGGACACGTATTTGAGTCCAGATTCATTCTGGGTTCCGGGAAATACAATCCCAAGCTGATACATGCGGCAGTGGAACATGCAAAGGCCCAGATCATTACCCTGGCCGTGCGCCGGGCCAACAGCGGCGGGGAGGGGAATATCCTGGAGCACATCCCTGACGGGGTGACGCTGCTTCCCAATACTTCAGGTGCCCGTACCGCCCAGGAGGCTGTGCGCATTGCCAGACTGGCCAGAGAACTGGGATGCGGGGACTTTATTAAGATCGAAGTCATCCGGGATTCCAAATATCTGCTTCCGGACAATCAGGAGACCATTCGGGCCACGGAAATCCTGGCAAAGGAGGGCTTTGTGGTGATGCCCTATATGTATCCGGATTTGAACGTGGCCAGGGATCTGGTTTCCGCAGGAGCGGCCTGCATCATGCCCCTGGGAGCTCCCATCGGCACGAATAAAGGGCTTAGCACAAAAGAATTTATCCGCATTCTGGTGGAGGAGATTGACCTGCCCATCATCGTGGATGCGGGCATCGGAAAACCCTCCCAGGCCTGTGAGGCTATGGAAATGGGCGTGGCTGCGGTCATGGCCAACACCGCCATCGCCACGGCCGGAGATATCCCCGCCATGGCCAGAGCCTTCCGTCATGCCATAGAGGCGGGAAGAGAGGCATATCTGGCCGGCCTTGGGCGCGTGCTGGAGAAAGGCGCGGCGGCATCCTCTCCCCTGACCGGATTTCTGGAAGAGTAGGAGGCGCGTACCGTGAGTGAAGTGAGAACAAATCCGATGGAATATATGGAAGGCATGGAAGTTTTGGAGTCAGACATCATGGACCGGGTGTTAGAGGCCATGGATGGATACGACTATGAGAAATATACAAGGCGGGATGTGGAGCTGGCACTGGCCCATGACATCCGCACTCCGGAGGACTTTGGAGCCCTGCTCTCTCCGGCCGCCCTGCCCATGCTGGAGGAGATGGCTCAGGCGGCCAGGGAAGAGACCAGGAAGCACTTTGGCAACTGTGTCTATATGTTTACGCCCATTTATATATCAAATTATTGTGAAAATTATTGCGTGTACTGCGGGTTTAACTGTCATAACCGCATCCGCAGGGCCAAGCTGACCCCGGAGGAGATGGAAAAGGAAATGAAAGCCATCGCAGACACGGGCCTGGAGGAAATACTGATCCTGGTGGGAGAAAGCAGAAAAGCTTCGGATGTGGAGTACCTGGGCGAAGCCTGTAAAATCGCCAGAAAGTACTTTCGCATGGTAGGGCTGGAGGTATACCCCATGAACAGCGATGAGTATGCCTACCTGCATCAGTGCGGGGCCGATTACGTGACCGTGTTCCAGGAAACCTACGATAAGGAAAAGTACGAAACGCTGCATCTGGCCGGACATAAGCGGGTCTTCCCCTACCGGGTCAACGCCCAGGAGAGAGCCCTGAAGGGAGGCATGCGGGGAGTGGCCTTTGGCGCTCTGCTGGGTCTGGCGGATTTTCGCAAGGATGCCTTTGCCACGGGAATGCACGCCTGGCTGCTTCAGCGCAAGTATCCCCAGGCAGAGATCTCCTTCTCCTGTCCAAGGCTGCGTCCCATCATTAACAACGATAAGATCAACCCCAAAGACGTACATGAGCCTCAGCTTTTACAGGTGATTTTAGCCTACCGCCTTTTCATGCCCTTTGCGGGAATCACCATCTCCACCAGAGAATGCGCCCGGTTCCGGGATCACGTGATCGCCATTGCCGCCACCAAAATTTCAGCCGGAGTCAGCACCGGCGTGGGAAGCCATGTGGAAGAGGTGGAGGATAAGGGAGACGAGCAGTTTGACATCTCCGATGACCGGTCTGTGGAAGAAATTTATCAGGCCATCTTAGACGCCGGAATGCAGCCGGTGATGAATGATTATGTATACGTTTGAAAACATGCTGGCCGTGACCAACCGGAAGCTGTGCGCGGTGCCCTTTCTTGAGCAGGTGGAGCGGCTGGCATCCTTTCATCCGGCCGGAATTTTGCTTCGGGAAAAGGATCTGAACGAGGCAGAATACGAGGCTTTGGCCAGACAGGTGCTGGAGGTCTGTCAAAAACAAAAGACAACCTGCATCCTTCATTCCTGGCCGCAGGCAGCCAGACGACTGGGCTGTAAAAATCTGCATCTGCCTATGGAAAGCCTTCGCAGGCATGCAGGGAAGCTTTCAGACTTCGTTTGTCTGGGAGCCTCCGTACATTCTGCGGCAGAGGCATTAGAGGCTCAAAAGCTGGGCGCCACTTACGTCACCGCAGGCCATGTCTTTTTAACAGACTGTAAAAAAGGCGTGCCGCCAAGGGGACTGGGTTTTTTAAGAGAAGTCTGTGAGACGGTGGATATTCCTGTTTATGGAATCGGCGGAGTGAATCCGGAAAATTTCAGACAGATCTTAGAGCAGGGGGCTGCCGGGTATTGCGTGATGTCTCAGGCGATGAGATTATAGCGTGATGATATAGTGAAAAATTGAAAAAACATCCTAAAAATCCTGTCTTGGGAGATTTAGGGTGCTTTTTTGCATATATATCAGAGTGATGAAACGGATGGAGAAAGGGGAAGCTGCGTCGGATAAGGGGAACGTACGGTCCCACAAGGAAAATGGATGATTTGCCTTTCTACAAGTTTAAAGTGAAAAAAATAAGGGTATCCTTTGAGAAGATAGCAGCTTTGCAAAAAGAGAGCGGAGGCTTGCCCCCTTTGCGGTTGCTCATTTGCAATGGTGCCAAAAATCAGGAAGAGAGGGAAAGTCATGTGCACTTGTATGACCTATGAAAATGGGGAGTTTTACTTTGGGCGAAATCTGGATCTGGAATATTCTTTCGGAGAGCGGGTGATGATGACGCCAAGAAACTATGAATTGATCTGGAAGAAAATGGGCAAGCAAAAGCAGCACTATGCCATGATTGGCATGGCAGGAGCCCTGACTTCCTATCCCCTATATGCAGAGGCGGTCAATGAAAAGGGATTGTGTATGGCAGGACTCTACTTTCCGGGGAATGCCTTTTATCGGGAGGCAAAAGAAGGAATGAAAAACGTGTCGCCATTTGAACTGATTCCCTGGGTGTTGGCCTCCTGCGCCAGCGTACATGAGGCCAGGGAGCATCTGGATGGCGTAAACATCGTAAAGATCCCCTATAACGATCAGCTTCCGCTGCCGGATTTGCATTGGATGCTGGCAGATGAAAAGGAATGTGTGGTGCTGGAACCGGGCTTGGAAGGCTTGGAAATTTATGAGAATCCCTATGGAGTACTGACAAACAATCCTCCTTTTTCCTATCAAGAACAGAATCTGACAAACTATAGAAATGTAACGGCCCAGTATGCTGAGAGCCGGTTTGCGAAGGGGTTAAAGCTTCCATCTTACGGACAGGGCATGGGAGGCCTTGGACTTCCGGGAGATGCCTCCTCGGTTTCCCGATTTGTCAGAGCTGCCTTTCTGAAATGGAACTCCGTGTGTGAGAAAGAGGAGCAGGAGAATGTCTCCCAGGTCTTTCATATTCTGGACAACGTAAGCGTGGTAAGGGGAGCAGTGCTTACTCCGGAAGGAAACTGTGACCTTACCAGATACTCCTGCTGTATGAATGCAAAGAAGGGGATGTATTATTTTAAAACCTATGGAAATTCTGCGATTCAGATGGCAGATTTAAGGAGGGGCGATCTGGAAGGAGAAAAGCTGCTATATTGCGATCCGGCGTCAGACATGGAGATTCCGGAGAGAATTTTGCAGTGAAAATGAATGGCATCACGCAGAAGCAAAAGAGGTTGTTAGGGGAAAAGCGATATGTTATAATTTTTCATCATACGGCAGTCTTTCCGTGGCGCCAGGCCATATGAGGACTGCCGTAAAACATATATTTTACAGTAAGGGCAGAGGTGAGGACGGGGATGGAAACGAAAAAAACGCAAATGAAGAACATCTGCATGGTGGCTTTGGACTTAGACGAGACCACGCTGCGTTCTGACGGAAGACTTTCCCACAGAACCAGGGAGGCCTTGAAGGCTGCAATTCAGGCGCAGGTGGAAGTGGTGGTGGCCAGCGGCAGACCTTATGGCTCATTGCCGAAGGAGATGTTAGAGATACCAGGGCTTCAATATGCGGTGACCTCCAATGGAGCGGCGATTCATCAGCTTCCATCCGGAAAGCGACTGCACAGCTTCTATCTGGAGGAGGCGGCAGTGGAACGTCTTTTGAATTTACTGGTGCCGGCAGGGGCATGTCTGGAAGCCTATACGGAAGGAGTAGCCCATTCCGATGCGGCATTTGTATCCAATCCCCAGGCATATGGGTGCCTCTCGGACGCCAGCCTTCGTTATATCCGCTCGACCAGGACTGCCCAGGCAGATATGGTGGGATACATACGTGAGCATATTGGGCAGTTGGACGGAATCAGCATCCGGTGCAGGAGTCTGGAGGAAAAGGAACATTTTGCTGACTTGATTAGACGCCATGTCCCGGATGTGTATCTGACCACATCCTTTAGCCATCTGCTGGAAATCGTCAGCCCAAAAGCGGGAAAGGGAGCAGGGCTTTGCTATCTGAGCAGAAAGCTTGGCATTCCCAGAGAACAGATCGCAGCCTTTGGAAATGCGGACAATGACCGGGATATGCTGGATTTTGCCGGGCTTGGCGTGGCTGTGGCAAATGCCTCCCTGGCTTGTCTTACGACTGCGGATCGGACAACCAAAAGCAATGATGAAGACGGCGTAGCATTGGTGCTGGAAGAGATTTTGCAGGCGAAGGGTAAGCGTAACCCGTGACAATCGAATTTGCAGGCCATATGGAGACGGCCGCTGCCCACCGGGGCAGCGGTTTTTGTATGTAGGGAAAGAGAAAAAACGGAAAGAAGCGGCGGCAGAGAATAAGGTAGAGAAGTATATGAAATAAAATGTGAAAAATATGTTCATTTTCAGACAAATATTTTGTTAGTTTGGCAAAGAGCAAGTTATTATGGAAATATATGGAAGGGTGTGATAAGATTGGGGTAGCGAAGGAGAATGCAGACGGAAGTTTAATCGATGAGAAAGGAATACGGGATGTATGCAAAGACAGTTTCGTTAGAATGCTTCAGAAAGAGAATATGGGTCAATAGCAAAGAGATCAAAAGCGTCTATCTGAAACTTGCGGGCTTTCTGTTTTCTGCGGTGGGGGTCATTGCTCTGTTTGTGGATTTGACCAAATATGTGTCTGGAATCTGGCAAGCTGCGTGGATATTGGCAAGTTTAGCGGCGCTTCCAATGATACCGGCGGTGATATGGGGAGTCTCCCGGAAAGAAAGAGTGGTTCCTTCCGCTCCTGGGAATCCGAAACTTTCAGTGAAGTTTGGGGATCTGTTTTGGGAAGACGCCAAGATTAAGGTGATACCGGTAAATAGATGTTTTGATACAGTCGTCAATCACACTTTGATTTCAAAAAGAACCCTTCACGGGGCATGGGTTTGTAAGTATTTAAAAACCCATACCCTGGAGGAACTGGACTCGGAAATAGACAGGCAGCTTAGTCAAAAGACATACAGGGAAGTTGCAAGAAAGCGGCTGGGAAAAAAGAGACGCTATCCTGTGGGAACGGTGGTGGAAGTGGAACATCAGGGAGTACTTTACTATCTGACCGCTATGACTACCCTGGACGAGGAGACGCTGAAGGCGAGCTGTAGCATGGAAGCATACTGTCTGGGAGTGATGCGGCTGATGAACTATTTTGATATCCATGGGCAGCAGGAGAGTCTTGCCATGCCTCTTGTGGGAAGCGGCGCTTCCAGGATGCAAAAAGATCCCGGAGAATTGTTACAGTGTCTTCTGTCGCTGATCAAAATGGGAAGAAACCAGGGGCAGGGCGCGATCAAAATTGTTTTGCCAGAAGAACTGAGAGAAGAAATTTCTTTAAGTGAATTGCATTAGGAGGAACCTATGAAAATTGGAAATATTGTGATCAATTCCGGTTGCTTGTCAGGAGGAATTACTCAGAACAGCCTTCAGATGCAGGGTACATCTGGGAAGGATAAGAGGCAAACAGAAGAGTTTTACGATTTGGGCATTTCCTATGCCAGCGAACAGGAGGCATATGTCCGGCGGGTGGTAAAAATTCTGGAGGCAGAGCAGATAAAGCTCTTTTTTGCTCCCAATGCGGAGGAAATGTACAAGGCAAGGGATATGTATGTGGAGTTTTATAAAATATTCCGATATCAGTGTCGGCTTGTAGCATGCTTTCTGTCAGAGGAATACCGGAAAAAAGAATATACCATGCATGAATTTCAGGCAGCGTTGCTGCGGGGAGAAGATTGCATCATACCTATCTATTTTGACAAAGTAGGGATGAAAGGGCTGGATAGAGACATCAATTACCTGGAAGCAAGGCCTATGGAGGAGACCCTGATTGCGGGACAGATTTTAAAAAGACTGACACAGGAGTGATAAGACATGGACGAGGAAAAGGATGAGCGGACGCAGGAAGAACGGGAAAATATGTTTGAGCGGTGGGGAGAAAAGCTTCATCTAAAGGATGGAGAAAAGCCTGCAAAGCAGGGAAAAAATGAGTATCAAAACTGCATTATTTTGCAGGGGGAATTTTCCAATACTATCCTGAATAAGGGCTGTATTTCCGGGGGAATCTCTCAGAATGTTAAGGATGGAGCTTCAGATGAGGAGCAACCCTATCATTTTTCTGAGGAAGAAGAGATCCACCGACTGCTCGCGAAACATAAGGGGGAAAAGGAACGGTTGGACTTTCTGTGTCTGGTTTTTTTGGAGATTATTCCTCTATCGCTGCTGGCCGAGATACGGCAGGAGCTTCGGAAAACTCTTTTTGTGGGAGAACAGGGGACAGAAACCGGGTGGAATCCCCTCTTTTCTTCCCTGGATGAGGAGCTGCGCCGTTTGGGGATACAGCGGGTATACGCTGTAAGAAAAGGAGCAAATGGTAAGAAAGAGATGGAGTGTCTGATGTTTCAAGAAGGACTGTGTGTAAAAGATATGGGCAAAGTGGTATGGAAACACTATCTGGATTTAAGAGCTCCGATCTTGGAATGGCTGCTGGAATTAAAGAAGAAAAAAGAAGTGGTGCAGACACTGTTTTATCAAATCTCCGAGGCCTTTGCCCGCATTATGGAGTACGACGTTCCATTTGCTATGGAGACGGTATTTCCCAGACTTGTGCAGGAAGGAGGGTATCGGGACAGGGACATTCTGGTGTACAGTCTGAAAGCGTTGATGAAGGAAAGGAATTATGGGCAGGAACTGAATCAGGAATTAGTAACCGGGATCAAAAGACAAGATTCTTTTCTGTGGCAGGTCAGCTATCGCCTGTATGATCATGAAAAGCTTTATGAATTCCAGCAGGAGACAGAACAGGAAATGGTGCGTGTCTTAGAGAAAGATATGAAAGCCTTTGGAGAGCTTACCTGGGAGCCAAATGCCAGATGGAGAGATCATGTGGATTTCTATCCCGCTTACTACAACCGGGAGGTGGAGCAGCTATTTTTAGAGTCCATTTTGACCCTGTATTCTAAGTGTGTAAAGCAGAAAGAGCGGACCCTTTTTGGCTACTACTTTTGCTGGCTGTTTCGTGAAGATTTTAATAAGGAAGGGTATCCCCGCTACCAACTCATGCTATTGGCTTGCCTGAAAAGGAAAGAAATCAGAAACCGGGCCAGAGAGATGTATGTGAGTATTTGGAGGTCTGGCCGTTTTCGCAGGCTTCTTGCCCAGGTACTGCGTTTGCATTTTCAGGAATTGGAAAAAGCCAGGCGATCCTGGGAGTACATGAAGGATTATTTTAAGACGGTGGCTTTCACAGGAGTAAAGGCGGACTTTGAAGATACTATCCGTTGTCTGGAAGTCATGAGTGGTGGAAAAGAGCGAAGCAAAACAGCGGAGGAAATCAGAAACTGGCTGTGTGAACTGATAGAACTTAGACGAAAGAGAGGGTAAATATGGTTGTAAAGACATACGATCCAATCGTCCAGGAGGAAGCCTATACGGCATCTTTCTTTCCACAGATTCCATATGTGGGAGCTAAAGAGGCCGTGATTTTGTATGGGGCGGATGGAAACAGGAAGCTGGTGATTCGGGAAGGGGTCAGAGTAAAGACCGCAGACCTGAGAAAGGGGAAGTATAACCAGAAGGTAAAGGTAGATTTGCATTCCCACATGATTGTATTTCGGGACTTTTATGCAAGCAGCAACGGCTTTGCAAAGTTCGAAATCGAGGTTCGCGCCTCCGCGTCCGTGGCAGAGCCGGATCAGGTTTTTGAGCAAGGGGTGCGGGATGTGGCAGAGGCAGTGGAAGAAGAGCTGAGGGGAAAATTACAAGATTTGGCTCTTGCCTATGAACTGGATGACGCAGCGCATCTGAGAGAAAAAGTCAGGCTGGAGCTGGGAGACTTTTATCAGTTGGACGCGGGAATTACCGTGAATAATATTAATGTTCAGGTGAGAATGGATCCCAAATATGAGCAGCTTCGGGAACGAACAGAGTATGAAAAGAGGAAAGCGAAGGCCGCAGATGAATTGAAAGAGGTTTACCAGGAAAGTGTCACTGCCATCTTCGCCCAGGTGGCAGAGGGGAGTATTACGGCTGCCGATGCCTATGCTATGGCCAGGAAAAGAAAATCCGAGGATTTTGACGAATATATCAGGCAGTTGAGAGCTGCCGCCTCTTTTGTCAATGAGATGAAAGAGCAGGATTTGATCCGAACATCTGATGTCTACGATCAGATGAATCAGATGATCTGCAACCTTCTTTTAGAGAGCGGATCAGGTGCCGGAGCTGGGATACCCGAAAAGAAAAAAGATGGGGGAGAAAGAGATTTGTATGCGCCCTTTGACGAATAGGAGGATTTCGGATGGACCTATATTATGCCCTGTGGGCGACGATGCTTGGATGGCCCTTACTTCTGCGGGCAGCGGTGGTCATTGGCATCCTGTTTGCGATGATTTATCTGCTTTTGCCGCTGCTTTTTCATATAGTATCATGGCTATTTCGGCTGTTCGATCTCATCGTTAAGATTTTATACTATATTCTATGTCTGATCATTCAGCTTTTCTATCATCTGGGGTTGCATAAGTGGGTTGTGAAAACCACAAACCGACTCTCCCTGGGGATGCAAAAACTCAGCAAAGGACTGCTTGGCGGTGCGTCAAAAATCAGGAAAAGAAGGCGATTTCGAATAGTTCCGTACGTGATCTGTTACCTGTTGTGCATTGGTCTGATCGGACTGCCAGATATGGCAAAGGGCATCCTCTATCGAACATACTTAGATAAAATATCGGTTTTCCGTGAGCTTTATCAGGATATGGAAAGAAAAACCATAGAGACAGCGAAAGATTATGAGCCTTTATTTCAGGTGCCGGAAAAACCTCAAAAAGACAAAAAGAAAAACAAAAAGAAAGACAGAAAATCGGACACAAATGATCAGCAGATCTGGTTAAGCCTGACAGGAGAGGGCGTGTCAGGAGCCAACATAAGAGCAGGAAAAGGAACGGAATATGAGAGTATAGCTGTCGTTAAGGGGGACGATAAACTGTTATATCTGGATGCTGGAAAAGCGTGGGTGCATGTGCGGACAGAAGAGGGCGTGGAAGGCTGGATTCGAAAAAACATTGTGACAGGACTGCCCTAGAAGGTCAGAAATGGGATGATACCACCTATATATGGTTTCGAAAGGTTGTTCAGTTTGTGATCTGACCAAATCATTTAAGATAAGAATTTTTGATATAAAGTATTGCGATAGGCCTGATAAAATGCTAAGATAAAAAAAGAACATCGCTCTGACAGGAGCGTTGGCGCCGTAATAAAATTTAGGAGGGAGAGAAGAACAATGAATAAGTTGCAGGGAAAAAAATATGGAATGGCAGTTATGTTACTCCTGGTCTTTGTGTTTGCGGCCTGCTTGAATATTCAGCATACGCAGGCAGCGGATTACACATCTGCGCAGACTTTGTCGGTGAATGGGGCATGAGTTCAGAGCATTGGCTTACGGAGACGGATAATGAGCACTGGTATAAGATCGTGATTCCCTCAGATGGGAAGCTGACCTATAAGGTAATGGGGTATACCTATGTTCGGTACCAATTGTATAACGAAGATTTATCTGCCAAAATGCATTATTTTGACGAAAGTTCAGATGGAACGGAAACATCCCCGGATACGGACACCTATAATTTGGCTCTCAGTAAAGGAACCTATTATCTGAAGGTATATAAGGGAAATAATGGAAAATATAAGCTGAATGCATCTTTTACTTCATATAATGTAAACGATGGAAACGCAGTATCCTATGATTCTCCTCAGATTGTTTCTTTAAACTCCACAATCACGGGTGCGCTTACGGAAACGGATGGGGAAGACTGGTATCGCATTACAATCCCAACATCCGGGTATTACCATTATCAAGTATCCGCATATACCTATGTCCGTTATCAATTGTATAACGAAGATTTGTCCGCCAAAATGCATTATTTTGACGAAAGCTCAGATGGAACGGAAACATCCCCGGATACAGATACCTATGATTTAGTTTTATCGAAAGGAACCTATTATTTTAAGGTTTACAAGGGGAATACGGGAAAATATACGTTTAGATTTTCTGTTCTGGATCAGTCCAGCTGTGATCATGAGTATAAGACTTCAGAAGTAGCTTCTACTTATACGAGCAAGGGTTATACCAAGCATGAGTGCACAAAATGTGGACATGTTTATAAGGATCAATATAAGGCTAAGCTGATGCTTGGAAAGCCTTCTATCCGTACCCTTCGCGCCGGAAGAAAGAAGGTTACTGTATCTTGGTCATCGGTAAAGAAGGCCAGCGGTTATCAGATCTCCTGTAAGGTCAACGGAAAGAATAGAACAGTGAAGGTAAACGGCCGTAAAAAAACGCGCGTGACCGTAAAGAAATTAAAGTCCAAGAAGAAATGCGTTGTAAGAATCCGGGCCTACAAAAAAGTAGGCAAGAAGACTGTTTACAGCAAATGGTCAGCTAAGAGATCGGTAAAGATTAAATAAAGATTTTCATTCTGAATTTTAGAGATAGAAAGGATCTATAAAAAGCAGACGGCGGGACTCTTTGAAAAAGGGGTTCTGGTGCCTGCTTTTTGTTTGATGTAGATGATCAGACATAGTATAATGGGAGAAAAAGTAAAGGCGGCGAGAGGTCAACGGCAAGTTGTCAGAAAAGACTATTTTTATTGACAGGAGAAAAATGATTCTTGTTCTATGAAGTTGGAAATGAAGGACAGGAGAGAAATATGAACGAGGAAAAGAAAAATGGCTGGAAAGCAGACTATACATTAACAATCAACGGGATCTATAAGAATACGCTGGACATCGAAAGCTTCGCACAGATGATGAAGAATCCGTCCTACTGTTATAAATTTTATTGGCTGGAAGCAATCGTGGATCTGATCTCACGGGGAGTCACAGAGACTACGTTTGACGAGATCATTAATGAAATGATTGTAAATGCCTGGTATTCTGTACGGGAATTTCATATCCATCTGAGCGGAATGCAGGTGGATGGACTGGTGCGTGACGGCTTGGAGAGGGCTATTCTCATGCTGACAAAACTTAGCGATTTGCCTGCGAATGCTTCTAAAGTAGAAATCAGAAACGCCATCAAAGAACACGACAAAGCACTGAAGCATGCGAAAGAACAGCTTACGCACATGGTTCCTTATCGGGCACTGGCAGGTTTTTTTACGAAGAGTCAAGAAAGAGCTGACTGGGGAAGTGCACGCCGCATGACCGAATATATTAAGGGGGTGAATCAAACCGTTACCATCCTTCCTTATACGCTGGGAGAAAGCAACAGGCTGAAAAAGGAAGTCTATTTTCATCCGGCATGGATCAAAATGATTCAGGATAACACGGTCAATATTCTGGGATGGATCCAATATGAAAAAGTAAAATGGCTGCAGAGCAATAATCCGGAAGTGCCAGGTCTGGTCTATAAGCTGGCACCTATGGATGAGAAAATGCGGAAGCTGACGAATGTGCGGAATCTATGGGAAGGGATTCTGGAAATCCAGGAGGTAAGAGACATATTCACGGGGAAGCCAGTGATATCAAAGAAATATGACATGGATCACTTTATCCCGTGGTCTTTTGTAATGAACGATGAACTCTGGAATCTGATGCCGATGGATTCTTCTTTGAATTCATCCAAAAGCAACCGTCTGCCAAAGTGGGACCCATTTTTTGAAGTATTTGCAGGAAATCAGTACGTGATGTATAGACTGATCCATACAAATCCGTGGATTCATAAAAGATTCGAAGCCTGTTACCGGGATAATTTGCACTCAATCTGGGCGATGCAGGAATTATACCGGGAGGGAAACGATTGGGAGAGATTTTGTAATATTCTGCAGAGAAACATGCGGCCAGTGTATGATTCGGCGAGACGTCAGGGTTATGGAGTGTGGGATATGGAAAGAGATGTATAAAACCAAATGGAGGAAACATACCATCATTGCGTATATGGGGAGACAGATCTTGGTATAAAGTTTCTCTGCCCGTAATAAGATGTAAAAAACGAGTAAGGGAGAACATCCTTGAAAGAATACATAGAGGAACGGGCAATTGAGATAGCGAATTATATTATTGAAGAAAAAGCGACGGTGAGGCAGGCAGCGAAAAAGTTTGGAGTTTCTAAATCGACCATACACAAAGATGTGACAGAACGTCTTTTGCAGATTAATCCTACGCTGGCAAAACAGGCCAGGAAAGTATTGGATATCAATAAATCAGAACGGCATATCCGCGGTGGAATGGCAACGAGGGAAAAATATCTGCACCAGGTTGCGCATCTCTAAACGAAGTGTCCTTAGAAGCTTCTATTCCAATGGACAAATTTCAGAGTATAGCTATAAGCGATGTGCAGGGGAAGGCTGCTTTGCAGCCGCACATCGGTCTAAAAAACGGCCAGGCCTTCTGTGGACAGGACCATCAGGTTTGAAAGGGTATTTTTTAGAGGGGGTAAACACAAGAAAAGGATTTCATATAAAATTCCTCTATACAAGAATTGCATTGAGTGGTAAAATTTGATACGGAATTATAGTAACGAAAACAGCCGGATAGACACCATTTTACAGGAAGGCAAAAGAAATGGGGAGCAGGGGGCTTCGATTCCGGGAAGAAGAAAGCAGGAGGATACAAAAGTGGAAGTACTGGAACAGATGGTTGTGCTATTTATTATGATGCTGATAGGGTATGTGGCCTTCAATCGTGGAATGCTCAGTAATAGCACCGGCAAGCAGATATCCGGAATTGTAGTGAACATTGCCAATCCCGCATTGATTCTTTCCAGTGTAACCGGGGATACGGGAAATATTAGCACGGACTTGCTGATTCTGACGGTGCCAGTGGCATTGGGGGTGTTCGGCTTTCTGATACTCATATCCATCGTGCTTCCAAAACTATTTTGTGTTCCCAAGCAGGATTGGGGCATGTACCGGGTGATGACGGTATTTAACAATATTGGATTTATGGGATTTCCCATCATCCGCTCCATGTTTGGGAGCGAGGCACTGTTGTATACCGGAACCTTTATGCTGATCTATAACATTTTGCTTTATACCTACGGAATCTATGCCATTGGAGGTGGCGGCGGCAAGCAGTCGTTAAAAAAGATTTTCAATATAGGCGTTTTAGCCTGTATTCTGGCACTGATTCTCTTCGTGACCAAGCTGCCTCTTCCGAACTTTCTGACCACTTCTGTGGATATGCTCAGCAACCTGACAGCTCCTTTAAGCATGATGTGTATTGGAGCGTCCATGGCAGATACGGATTTGAAAAAGATGTTTATGGACGCCAAGATTTTGCTTTTTGCCGCTGTAAAACTTCTGGCGATCCCGGTGGCAGGTGTGTGGCTGCTGAAGTTGTTGGTAGATAACGAAATGATCCTCGGAATCAGCATGGTCGTACTGGCCACCCCGGTGGGAAGCATGACCTCCATGCTTGCCCAGGAGTATGGCGGAAACTATGAGAAGGTCTCCCAGGCAGTGGCGGTTACTTCCTGTCTGTCTGTGATTACCATTCCAATTGTATCTATGCTGGTCATGTAATCATAGCACATGAGCATACAAATATCCGGAAAGAGGAATTTATGATGGAATACGAACATGTATCTCATGGATTTCAGCCTGTATTTAATAAAGATTCCAGAATCTTGATTTTAGGGACACTTCCCTCTGTAAAATCCAGAGAAATGAACTTTTACTATGGACATCCTCAAAATAGATTTTGGAAAGTTCTGGCAGAAGTTTTTCAATGTCCTTTGCCAGGAACGATTGAAGAGAAAAAGCAATGTCTGCTGGAGCATCGGGTGGCAATCTGGGATGTGATTGCAAGCTGTGATATCATCGGTTCCAGCGACAGTTCGATTAAAAATGTGGAGCCTGCTAACCTGGAATGGATTTTAAAAGAGGCTCCCATTAAACAAATCTACGCAAACGGAGGAAAGGCCTGGCAGCTGTATAAAAAATATAGTTACCCGGTGATAAAAAGAGACTGCATCCGCCTGCCATCCACCAGCCCGGCCAATGCTGCCTGGCAGATGGAGCGGCTGATTCCTGCCTGGAGCGTGATAAAAGAGGCACTATGAGAGAAAACTTTATGACTTGACCTGCCCTGCATAGGAAGAAGAAGGCAAAAGGGGCATTGTAGTATAACCGGGAAAATCTAGTTTCTATCTTGTAAATGCCGCGCCTTTCCCTTATAATAAAGCCAGACCCCAAGATGGCTCAGGGAAAGGGAAACTTAGGAGGAAAAACTGTGAAAAACGAATTAGTCATTGTCTTAGATTTTGGAGGCCAGTACAATCAGTTGGTGGCAAGACGTGTGCGAGAGTGCAACGTGTACTGCGAGATTTATTCTTATAAAACAGATCTGGAAACCATTAAAAAAATGAATCCAAAAGGAATTATTCTGACAGGCGGGCCGAACAGCTGCTACGAGCCAGACTCACCCACCTATACCGAGAAACTGTTTCAACTGGGAATCCCCGTTCTCGGACTGTGCTATGGCGCTCAGCTGATGACGCATGTGCTGGGAGGCCGGGTAGAGCGGGCTTCCGTGCGAGAATATGGAAAGACAGAGGTCTTGATCGATAAAACAAGCTCCCCCATATTTGAAAACGTATCTCCCAAGACGATTTGCTGGATGAGCCATTTTGACTATATTTCTAAGGTGGCTCCGGGATTTGAGATCTCTGCCCATACGGCAGACTGTCCGGTGGCGGCTTCGGAAAATGCCGCTCAAAAGCTCTATGCCATTCAGTTTCATCCCGAGGTGCTGCACACCAAGGAAGGCAGCAAAATGCTCCATAACTTCCTTTATAATGTCTGTGCATGTTCCGGAGACTGGAAGATGGATTCCTTTGTGGAACAATCCATCCAGGCAATACGGGAAAAAGTGGGCAAAGGAAAAGTACTCTGCGCCCTTTCCGGTGGAGTGGACTCTTCCGTGGCAGCGGTGCTTTTGTCAAAGGCAGTGGGAGATCAGCTCACCTGCGTATTCGTAGATCACGGCCTCTTGCGCAAAAACGAAGGAGACGAGGTAGAAGCCGTATTTGGTCCTGACGGAGCTTATGACTTAAACTTCGTGCGCGCCAATGTGCAGGAGCGTTTTTATCAGAGATTAGCCGGAGTGACAGAGCCTGAGAAAAAGAGAAAGATCATCGGAGAAGAATTTATTCGCGTCTTTGAAGAGGAAGCCAAGAAAATCGGAGCCGTGGACTTCCTGGTGCAGGGAACCATTTATCCGGACGTTGTAGAAAGCGGCCTTGGCGGGGAATCCGCAGTCATCAAGTCCCACCACAACGTGGGAGGATTGCCGGATTGCGTGGATTTCAAAGAGATTATCGAACCGCTGAGGGACCTGTTTAAGGATGAGGTAAGAAAAGTAGGACTGGAGCTTGGCATACCCAAGCATCTGGTATTCCGTCAGCCCTTCCCTGGCCCGGGACTTGGAATTCGGATTATCGGGGAAGTAACGGCAGAAAAGATTCGGATTGTGCAGGATGCAGACGCCATATACCGGGAAGAAATCGCAAAGGCCGGACTGGATCAGAGCATTGGACAGTACTTCGCAGCTCTGACCAATATGCGCAGCGTGGGAGTCATGGGGGATGAGAGAACCTATGATTACGCAGTGGCGCTGAGAGCAGTAAATACCATAGATTTCATGACCGCGGAGGCAGCACAGATTCCCTGGGAAGTACTGGGTAAGGTAACGAGTAGGATTATCAATGAAGTAAGTCATGTGAATCGGGTATTGTATGATATTACTTCCAAGCCGCCGGGGACGATTGAGTTTGAATAGTCGGCGGTGGGCCAGAAAGCCTTTATTTACGGGCTTTTCCGGCACCGGTGCCTCTGGATTGCATTATCATTGCATTTTTACATTTGCCTGTGATAAGAAGCGGTGAACTGATTGTGTGTGTAATCAGCCACGCTTTCCGTAGCAGGTGTGAAGTTAATAACTCCGCCTAACATTTTAGCAACCTCAAAGTTGCTGTTAGGATATAGATGTCCATAGGTCCCTAAAGTCGTCTGGATTTTTTCGTGGCCGAGACGGTCTTTAATGATCAATGGATTCACCCCCATGCTGATTAAGAGTGCAACATGAGAATGACGTAAAGCATGGATTTTAATTCGGTGAACGCCGGCAAGCCCTGCCAGCTTTTCCAGGGCTCTTGGCAGGGTATGCTTGCTGGTGGGAATCCCATTGTAGCTTAGTACAAAGTTACAGTCCTTCAAAACTTTTTTCTGTACTTCTTTCCACTCTTTTAATTCCCTGATAGTATCATCATCAAGCACAACTGTTCGGACACTGGCAGATGTTTTGGGTTCCACAAATTTGTATTCCGTCATTGATTTGTAATACAGCGTTTTGGTTACACTGATTATTCCGCTTTCAAAATCAATGTCATCCCACTGTAATGCAGCAGCCTCTCCGATCCGCAGTCCTGTTGTGAACAGGAGCCAGAAGCAGATGAACAAATAATGTTCATAGTAGTCACCCTTGTATAAAAGGGAAATGACTTTCTGAAATTCATCCAGCGTCCAGAAATCTATCTTCACTTTTTTTGACTTAATATTGCCGACCATACGTGACGGATTTTTTGAAGCAAGACCAAGGATAATTGCACGGTCAAAAGCGAGCGACAACATGCCCTGGATAATCCGTACATAATTTGGACTGTACTCTTTTGCCAGCTTCAGCTGCCATGCCTGTACATGAATCGGCTCTATTTCAGCAACCTTTTTCCTGTAAAAAAATTTAAAGTGCTTTTCAATAGTATTTAATCGGTTTTTATAGGTACTTTCTTTGACCTGCGTTTTATACCATGGAAGATAAATTTCCTCAATGTACTGCTTAAACGAGGGCTGTTTCTTTTCCATAGCCAGTCCTTCTTCTGCCGCCAGCACCAATCGGGAATACTCTGTACGAGCCTCCTTTTTTGTAGAAAAGCCGCTGCGGTATTTCTGGATCTGCTTTCCGGTTACAGAATCATAGCCCAGGTTTGCCCTGAAATAATAGGTTCCGTTTTCCGCTTTTTTAATTGGATCTTTTGCCATAAAGTTTACTCCTTACATTTCTGCAAGAAGTGTGTCATTACTGCTCATCTGGAAGTTTGATACCGAGCAGTTCTTCTACGGCCTCTTTTGGAACTCTGTCCAGCTTTCTTGACTGATAGTAGGTATGTCCTTTTTCCACCATTAACTTTTTAGCCTCACGTATAATGTCAGCAGCAAAAGAAGGACCATATCCAAGTGCAATTAAATCTGATTTCGTTACAGTAACCATAACCCTCCTTTCCATGAACAGAGTACCATTCTCAATACCTGTTCATTATTATACCAGAATTTGAGTAAAAGGTCTTTAGGTTCAGATACCTCTTGCAAAAATAAATTATAGTTATGTTTAAGATACCGTTTTTCTCTATCTCCCTGGAAGCCAGTTCCTGCGCCTTCCCAAGCCGCGTCTTCGGCGTTGCTATGCAATCTTAAAGCCTGCAGGCACGCATCATGCTGCACTATCTGCAGGCACCCGTATCCCTCTTCCGGGAGGGTGTGAAATTTTCAAGGTACTCTATTTTGCCATTTGTAAGGGAAATAGCGGAGAAAATGCAGAATGTGTAAAAAAATAGAAAAAAAGCTGTCCGTATGGACAGCCTCTGAAAATTATTTATGTCTGGCAGCGAGCCGATGTAGTATACTGATTACAGCGATCATATCCTCATCGTCGAGCTGCTTTAATAAGTCAGCCGCTTTTTCGTATAGAGGAAGATTGTGAAGAGCTGTATCGAAGAACTGGCAGGGAGTTACTTCCAGATATTCGCAGATTTCCAGGAAGTTCTCCATGGTAGGCAGGGAGCGCCCGGAAGAAATGGACTGGATGTAACTTTTGTTTTTGCCGAGATCCAGGCTCATCTGATATTCGGATACATTCTTTTTTATCCGCAGTTCGGTAATCCTGTCACCGATAAATTTTTTCTCCATGTCATCCACCTCTCTTCCTACATCTTCCTTCGATTTTAAACTATTTACTTCCGGCAAATTACGGAATAAAATAGAGTTATTCACTATATAAATGCTCATATTACGGAATATAACCGGAATTTACTGCTATATACCTGATTGCAAAAAAATGTGATAGAAGCGCTGTTTTAGGGTATGATGTTAATGAGGTGTTTTTAATGAAAATCATAGGTACGCAGGAAGAATTGAAATGGGTCCGCAGGGCGCTGGCAAATAACTGTGAGGGATGTATCTTTGAAGAACGATGTAATCAAAATGCCAGTGAGGAACTGAAGAAGCATGGAAAAACTCTGACAAGCTGTGAGGAATTTATGGCAAGACAGATCACGTTTGTCAGCGAGGAGAGAACAAAAACCACAAAATAGGATATTTATACCGTTATTGATACCATATATAGTATAAAACAAATTGACAGCACCTATATCCTGTGCTACTATACTGATATAGTTCTTTTTTATGCGTTCCCCGGCGGGGGATCATGTTTTGGGATTTTGAGAAATCCCGTACATGAAGAGGAAAAGCAGGAGCTTTTCCCGGCATAAGTTGTTTATGTTTGTAGTGAAGTGTCACCGTATGCCTGAAATGGCTGTGTGGCACTTTTTTTGTTTTATCGGTGAAGAACCAGATTGGAAAAGGATGAATGGAGAAAACAAGAGGTTTCTCTGCTCATCCTTTTTTGTTGCCGTTTATCCGGAAGAAAATGTTTCTGCCGGATTTTTGTGTATGTGTGTGGCCTGCCACAATCAGCTTCGGCTGTTTATGGATAAATACTTTAAAGAAAGGTGGAAGAAACA
>CABSEG010000043.1 GCA_902476645.1 uncultured Lachnospiraceae bacterium
CGGACAAACGGTTTTCAAGACCGCCTCGTTATGACCACTTCGATACCTCTCCATCACAGCGCAGAAAATATATTATCATCAAATCTGAAATCTGTCAACTTCTTTTGAGGGTATTTTTTCATTTTTTTCTATTTGATACGAATTTCCTGAAAAAGTCCCGGAAAACGACTCTGAAAATGGGTCAAAACGAGTAGGATGGAATGATTAACTCCCGTCCTCTCAGTCGAGTAAGTAAGAGAACTTTCACCCTTGAGAAACGTGCGCCGCCAGGTGCACAAACTAGATGCGCTCCCCAGAGGCAAATGCTTGTTTCGTCTTTTCGGGAGCGCATTTTAAGATTTATCTTTTACATAATTTTTAAAATACTCTTACCTTCAGTTTTGCGGTTTTTCCATTGTAAGTCCGGATGCGAATCTGAGCAATACCTTTTTTCTTTGCCGTCACCCGGCCTTTGGATGAGACGGCGGCCACAGTTTTTTTGCTGGAAGAAAAACGCATCTGATAGCTGCCTGTCCCTTTTGGAAGCCTCCATTTTATCCGGAAGGAAGTTCCTTTCTTTACTCTCGCCTGTTTCTTTTTCAGGATGATTTTCTTTGGTTCTTTTTTCACGGTTACCACGCAGGATGCTTTCTTGCCGTTTTCCGCAGTTGCCGTGATAATGGCCTTTCCTGTTTTTTTTGCCTTCAGCTTTCCATTCTTGCTCACCGCGACAACGGACTTTTTACTGGATTTCCAGGTCACCTTCTGAGACACCCCTGCCGGCAAAACGGATGCCGTTAATGTAACTTTCTCCTTCCTGCCCATTTTCAGTTTCTTTTTAAGCTTAACAGATGCCGCCTCCGGTTTCTGCTGCTGCCCATCGGAAGCGCCCGGGCTCGAACCTCCTGGCTGAGGCTTTTCCGGCTTTGAATTTCCCGGATTTTCTGGATTTTCCGGATTCTCCGGCTGTCCATTCCCGATTACTTTCACGCGGATCTGGGCCGTCTTTCCCTCTGGATTCTGAATGATATCCGGCAAATCCAATGTGCCGGAAAGCACATATTCTCCAGCCCGGTTTCCATGGTAATTCCCTTCCTGCCACTGAACAGGAACATTGACATACATGCCGTTGTCCAGCTTCACGCTTGCCTCTTCGGGAAGCTTAAGTCTTTCAAAGGCAGTGCCTCCCGCTACGGAGATGGCATCTATGGCTTCCACTTCTGCCACCGTCTGTTCTTTTGGATTTTCTGTCGTATACAGTTCCAACTGGTTTATACTTGCAAAGCCAGAAGACCAGGGGTAATCTGCAATCTCCGTAAATACGGAGAGGTCAATCAGCACCCGGAAGTATCTGCCGGTAACGGGCTGGCTTAAGGTTCTGGAAATTTCATTGGCTTTGTTATCTTCCTTTAAATCCACAGTTTTCCATGAATCCACTCCGTTTTCGCTTACCTGAAGGGCATAATCTCCCCAGTTTCTCTCGTTCTCTCCTGCCTGGTCGGGATTATCCCGATAGCCAAAGAGAATCAGTCTCCATCTTTCTATAGTACATTCTTTTCCAAGATCCACCTGCAGCCATCTCTGCGGATTCTCCGCATAGGAAAGGTTTGCACTGGTCCAACCTTCATATCTGGCATAGCCTGTTCCCGGATCTCCGCTGATCGCCCTTTGCGGTTCCAGTCCTTCATGGGTACTGTCTGCAGAAGCCCTCCCCAAAGGCGCTACATTGACTTCCTGCTTTTCGGAAACCCGAACTTCACAGAGTGCATAGGCGTCTTCTGAGACCTGGGCCCGGATCACTGCCGTGCCGGTTCTCACTGCCAGGATGCCGCCTTCTTTTCCAACCATTGCCACTTCATGATTATCAGAGCTCCATTGCACGGAAGCCCCTGTGGTTGTACTTGCCTTCAGAGTGACCGTATCTCCCACCTGAAGCTGACATTCCGTCTGATCCAGACGAATCATCTCCTGAAGGCCTCCTTCCGGTTTGAATTTATAATTCGCCCCTTCCTTGGCGGCAAAGGTGTACACTTCCCCTATTGCCTCCTGGCTAACTTCGCCCGCAATCTTTTTTCCGTTTTCATAGATCTCTACCTTCTGTCCCGGCCACGGATTTACGATGGAACAGTCGCTGGCTTTTTCACTTGTGACAGAAAACTCCGTTACCTGTCCGAATTCATTCTGCCTTGCAGAGACAAGAAAAGCTCCCTTTGCCCGCAGATCGCTGAATACCGCCTTCCGATTCTTATACCAGTTGGGGAATATTTCAATGGCTCCGTCATGGCTCTGCATCATGGATGAATTGATAAATTCCAGATACTCGCCATTATAATGCAGACCCCCGATGGTAAAATTCTCACGCAGCCCTTCCCAGGTGCTGATGGTGGTCTCCAGCATGGTGCTCTTTAAGTTTTCCACGATTTTATCGATGGGATATTTCATGCGGGTTGCAATGACTGCCGTATGGAATGGTTTGGAGAAACTGGTATTGGTCATTTCCATGTTCACATCAATGGAATTATAGGCAATCTCCTTCCGTTTCTCGTCTGAGGTAAAGGAGATTGCTTCTGCGGGATAGATCATCTGAATGTCGCATCCGCCACGGTAAGAGTCCTTCCCTTCGTATTCCACGAAGACTTCCTTGCCATTCTGGATCGCCGTGGGATAGTCGCTCATATTTTGGGCAATGTCCCTCCATGTGGCACGCATTTCTGCATCCACTCCTAATTCCTCGCTGAATTCGATGGCCGCGTCCATTACGGTTTTGATCAGCGCAATGTCCACGATGGGGTTTTTCCCGTAGGATTCCTCCCAGGCTGCTCCATAGGTCACATATTTTCCCTCTTCATCCTTCTCATCAATGAGCTTGATATGGCTGACCCAGAAATCCGCCAGCTCCCTCACAAAGGGATAGCCCTCTTCTCTCAGCCAGTCCATATCCTGAAAATATTCATAATACCAGATCATCAACATGCCCGTGTAGGATGCATCGGACACCATATTTCCCGTCCAGGGTTCTCCGCCGTTGTCATGAACTGTGGAATCCACGCCCCAAGGTCCGATTCCCACGGGAAACAACATGCCGTCACGAGGTTCCGTAAAAGATTCGTGTACCGTCTGCATTTTCGTCTGGGCATATTCTTTTGCCTGCGGAACAAAATCAGACAATACCTGCAAGGAACCCTCTAAAAGCTCTCCGCGGTTGGAGGAATAAAGCCCTTCATTCTGTCCTAAAAATTCCTGATTGGTGTGATAGTCGCCCGCCCATGCCGGATCATCCGACAGGCAGAAGGGATACTGTCCTGCCGGCGTAAACCCGGAGCGATTGACGCATGCAAACTGATAGAGGGCGCCGTAATAAAACTGATCCAGCGTATCATCGTACGTTCTGACGTATGACTTTGTCCAGTAATCCTTCCACCATTCCAGATGCTGCTCGTGCAGATCTTCGATGGCTTCCTCATCCAATTCTCTGACTTTGCTGATGGCATCATCCTTGGTGGTTTCCGCATCTTTTCCTCCCACCAGCACGGTATACACCGATACTTTCTCTCCCGGAACCAGTTCGAAAACTGCCGTGCTTTTTCCCGCATTGTCTGTCTCAAACTCCGGGACGGCTCCCACGATTCTGGCTGCCATATCATTTCTTGAAACCAACCTGGCTTCTTCGCTCTGGGTTGGCTTGCCGCTGAACGTTTCTCTGGAAGCCCACATCACGTCTCCTTCCACTCCTGCAGCCGCAGGCATATTGGGATCATCTGCCTTTGCCCTGAAATCCACTGCAACGGAAAAGTTCTCCTCCCCTTCCGTCCATAACTCTGTCACCATCACGTTTCCCGTGGAAGCTACGTAAGTTCTGGTCTGAAATCCGGCCGTGGAAGCAGCCCGCACCTCCGCATTCAGCATGTCCTGCTCCTGACGGAACTTTGTTCTGTCTTCCTCTGACGACTGGGCCGGACGGATGGTCAGGCCGCCGGTATAACCGCCCGGACGTTTTTTCCTTCGCTTTCCTCCGTCCACATATCGCTTTCGCTGATGCTAAATTCCTGTTCTTCCTCTGTTCCCACCAATACCACATGCATATCTCCATTTCCCATAATTGGGCCGTTTGGCGTGCTCTGCTGATCTTCCCAGTTATGCATCAGTTCATGGTTTGGCTTCGTGTAGACTCCCACCATGTCTCGCAAAAATCCGGATACCTCTTCCCATCTTGCATCTTCCGCAGAAGCCCCGCTGCCATCAGCCGCAAACGCCTCGGTATAGCAGGGGCCTGTGGCTGCCATGCACAATGCCAAGAGCCCTGATACTATCTGCTTCCTGCATCTTGCTTTCACGTCTTTTTTCATCTTTTTCTTACTCCTTTTTCCATTGCAGTTTACTTCTTTATTTTCACTTTCTCTCCAAGTCCCGACCTTCTTAGGATCTTCTTGTAAGCATTCATCTTTTTCTTAGGCACCTTGAAGACAGCCTTGCTGCTGATTCCTTTAAATGCCTGGGTGCTGGCCTTTTTCAGTCTGCCTGACTTTATGATAACGGACGCCAGCTTTTTATCTTTATAGAAAGCCCTTTTCCTAATGCTGCGGACGTTCTTCCCCATGGTGACTTTGGCAAGCCTCTGGCAATTGGCGAATGCGCCTTCCCGGATAACGGTTACGGAGTTTCCAATGGAAACGGTCTTTAACTTCTTGTTTCCTTTAAAGGCATTCTTTCCAATCTCCGTCACCCGGAACTTATAGCCATCGATCCGGACGCTGGAGGGCACCGTCACTCTGGAAGCATTTTTCTTTGCCACTCCTGCCACGGAAACCGTTCCTGCGCGCTCCGATGATTTGGTCACCCGATAGATGAGGCTTCCCACCGTGTGCCGGGTATTTTTTGCCGGCGGCACTTGAACTTTCACCAGATTCTCCAACGCTTTTTTCAAGGAATTCGTCACAGAATCCACTGTCTGCTGAAGCTCTTTTCTGGGTTTGGAGGCAATCAGATTTTTCGCAGTCTCTTTTATCTTGTCCAGAGCCGCCAGAGAATCCTCCGTATAATCGGTGCGTTGAATGGCCTCTGCCTGCCGTATTGCAGCAGCCAAAGCATCCGTGTTGGCATACTGGATGACTGGTTCTTCTTTCGTCAGAGCATCCAGGTTTTCGATGGCATCCAGAATCTTTTCCACTGCCTCATCCACCTTTTCCTGCCCTTCTGCGAAGGGCTTTTCCTCTAAAAGCTTCTTTCCGGCCTCCACTGCCTGATCCAATATGCTTAAGCTAGCCTTCGTATACAGCGTCCTGTCGATTTTCTCTGCCTGCAGAATCGCTTCCTCCAGCCCGGTCAGATCCGCATATTCCGGAAACTCCTCCTGGCTTTTTATGATCCGGTATGTCTCGCCTTTTTCTGCTTCAAAAGTAATGGTCTTCTCCTGGGTATTTTCAGTGGTTCCATAGGAAATTTTAACCGGGTTGCCTTCCCTATCCGTCACCCGCGCAAATTCCCACGGGCACACGATCGTAACATCCTTTCCCGCCTCGCTTACAACATCGATATAAGACACCTCTCCCTGAGACAATTCCGATGACACCAGATAAGCGCCCTTTTCTCTCAGCTGATAAAACTTGGCATCCTCCCCAGTCCAATTGGGAAATACCTTAATGATGCCGTTGGAACTTTGCAGAAGCATATTATTGATAAATTCTATTCCTCCCGCCTTCTCGATTCCATGATTCCAATCTGAAATGGTGAAGTTCTTATTCATATTTGCCAAATTGTAAGTTCTGAATTTCTCCATTATGTAAGCCGGATCATACCCTACTCTGATCGCCTTGGTAAAGACCTTCGGAGTATTATTGGGACTGCTCCAATGATCCCAATTGGCTGCATTTTTTGCGTCTATGGTATTTCTGGCAACCTGAAGCATTTCCGGATCAGAGTCAAAGGAAAGGCGCTCTCCCGGATGAATAAACTCCAGTTCCACGGTGGCGGATTCCGGTCGGATGATCATGCCGTCCTCTGACAGCGCAAAGACATTCCCATGAAAATCACCATGCTCATAATAGCGAACCGGTATGGGCGCCATGTGTTCATACATGTCCTTCCAGGTCTGCAGCTGTTCCTGGGTGGCTCCCGCTTTTTCCTGCAGAATGTCAAAATTTTGGATCAAAAACTCATAGACATTCAGAGCCATTCCGATGGTGACTCCCGTATTTTTGTCAAAAAAGCCTTCGTGGGCCCCGTCATAGAGATTGTACTGATAGGTGCCATCGGGTTTTTCTTCTTTTTCGCACCACTTTTCATAAAATTTTGCCACCTTTTCCACAAAGGGATATGCCTTTTCCACCAAAAACTCTTCATCCATGGAATAATTATAATAAGAGATAAAGATGGATGCCGCAAAAGGCGCGTTCAGCGTCTGGGAAAGGTATTTTTCTGAGGTGTTTACCTCCCAGGATGCCTGTCCCCAGGCCGATAATCCTACCGGATATACAACCGCGCCATCGATTCCGTCTGCCAGATCCTCTCTGGAGGAAACGTAGTCCCAATTCACCTCGTAAAGCTTCTCTTTTGCCGCCTGTTCCGCCTTGGGCATATAATCCAGGATTGGCTGGGTAACCGAGTCTATGACATTCATCCGGTTGCTGGAATACATTCCGTAAAATGGCGCCATATAATTATAGTTCAGATGATAATCGTTGTTCCACTTTGCCATGTCCGTGGTCACCCAGATTCCATACAGTCCCGGAGCCTGCGTATCATTCCGGACCGTGCATCCCATGTAATACAGCGAACCATAATAATACCTGTGATACTCCTCATCTCCGATGTCAATCAGAGACTTCATCCAGTATTCCTCCCACCATTTTTCATGGTCTTGTCTCAGCGCTTCCACATCCTGCAAGGCAGAATAGTTCTCAGCCAGCTCTTCGGCTTCCGCCAAAGGCTCCTGCCCCTGCAATTCGTCCAGATAATTGTAGGTCTGCCCGCTGCCGCCAACAGTGGTGACAAGGTACACCGTTTCTCCTGGCTCCAGAGCAAATTTCAGGCTGGAGCTTGCATCGCTGTTCTTTTTTGCGGAATACTCCTTATCGCCCAAAAGCTTCGTATGAATCACCGCTTTTGACGTCCAGCTTTCCGGATTGTCTTTGGCCGCATTGTAGGTGCTTCTGGAGGCCCAAACTCCGGAATCTGAAACGCCGGACTCTGTGGGGAAGTTCACGCTGCCATTTGCCTTTGTCCATGCCGATGCATCCACCGCCACTTCCTTATCGCCTTTTGAGGTTATGGCAGTAATCATCGCGTTTTCCGTCGCCGCCATCCAGTTGTTGATAACTACCGGAACATTGCCAATTTTCATGTTGGTAGTCAGATCTGCCTCGGCGATATCCTGCTGCTCCTGAAAGCTTTCATAAGGCAGAAACACGCTGTCATCATAGGGGGATTCAAAAATCTCAAATTCTGCGATTCTGGCTCTCTGCCCGGAGGCCTCCCCCGTCTGCTCTGCCTCCTGAAAGGTGATTTTGATGTATCTGGCCTGTATCGGCTGATCGAAGACTTTCTCCGTATAGTCTTCACTGTTTTCCGTGACCACATCCACTTCTTGATAGGAGACATCATCCTGACTGACGCTGACCGTATACGCCTTGGTGTTAAAATGCTTTAAATCGCTTCTGGCCATTCCGATATGGTACATGATGTATTTTTGAAAATTTCGCACCTTTCCCAAATCAATCTTCAGCCACTGTTCTTCCGCCCCCTGGGCGCTTACCCATCCCTCTTCTGAATCGCTGATGGCGCCGTTAATGGCATGCTCAGGCACAAAGTTATCGTGATAGGAGCTGACTTCCACCGTAACATCCCCTTCTTGGGTCAGTGACTGATTGACCGGCTCTTCTTCATCAAAGACACTCTCGTCAGAGGCATCGGCAAAGATCTCAAATTCCGCGATTCTGGCTCTCTCATTGGAATTCTGCTCTCCCTGTATGAAATCAATGCGCACGTACCTGGCCTGTACCGGTTTTTCAAACACACAGGAGGTCACGCTTGCGGCATTATCCCTCACATAATCCACTTCCGTCCACTCCTGCCCATCCAGGCTGACGCTTACCTTATACTCTCTTGTATTATAATGCTGCAGATCCTCTCTGGCCGCTCCCATGTGATACATGACATACTTTGCTATGGTCTTTTCCTGTCCCAGATCAATCTCAAACCAGTGAGGCTCCTCCCAGGCCTTGCTGGCCCATGCCTCTTCCTGGGCGCTGAGCACGCCATTCACTGCCAGCTCCGGAGCAAATGCGTCATGTACGCTGCTGGCCCTTACCGTCACGCCAGGCTCCAGCGTCAGTGATTTATTTTTATTGTCCTTTTTAATAGTCAGGCCCCCCAGCGCAATCTGCCGGATTGAACGGTCGTTCTCCTCAAAGGGGGCGCTTGTCACCAGATCGCCTCCATTTATAAAATCTCCTTTTGAGATTAGATATGTTTTTTCTTTTTCATTTCCATAAGAAGTAACTCCCACATCTCCATTTCCCTGCAGTGCCGTCTGGGGTATCATATCCGTAACCGCCCCCTCATAATCGGGCTCATCCCAGATCCCCCCATAGGCCTCTAACTTTTTTTTCACGTTTACCCATGCTGCCCCGCTATTGCATTCGCTTTCTGCCTGAACTACAATACTACCCGGCATGTTTTGGCATGGTACGGACATTGTCATAATTCCCGTAAGCATTCCCGCCACAAACCTTCCCCACTTTCTTTTCATGCAAGCCCTCTCTTTCTGTTCTTAAAAACATTTTTTCATTATCAGTTTACCACATCTTTCTCTGATAATCAGTAAATTTTTTAGTAAAAAATTACTGGTTTTTTTATAATTTCTGCCAAAACGACTTCATTTTTTACATACATCAACTCTGATATCGGAACCTTTTCTATCTTTTATGCATAAAAATGCCAGCCTCATTCAGAGACTGGCAAAAACTTCTGCACACGACAAATCTTCTGGAGTTGTAATCTTAATATTCTTATAGGAACCGCACACCAGCTTTACCTTCATCTCCCCAAAGGTCTCCATTACCATGGCATCATCCGTGATGTTCACTTCCCCGTCTTTTGGTATCCTGTCATAGGCTTTGCGGATTAATTCATAGGAGAATACCTGAGGCGTTTGGATGGCCCACACCAAATTCCGGTTTGGCGTATGTGCTGCAAATCCGTCCGTGTCGCTGATCTTTATAGTATCTTTGACCGGCATTCCCACGGCACAGGCCTGGTATTTTGCAACCGCGTCATGGGCGCGCTGCAGCATTTCCTGATCGATAAAAGGTCTTGCCCCATCATGAATATATACATAGGTACAATTTGAGATTGCCTTTAGCCCTTCGTAGACAGAACAGTACCGTTCTTTGCCTCCGGCTATCACGTTGGTCACCTTGTCAAATCCATAGGGCTTTAAAATTTCCTTTTTGCAAAAATCCTGCTCCCCCTCCCCGGTTACCAACACAACCTCATCCATAAACGGACATCTCTGAAATTCGTTTAGTGAATAATACAATACCGGTTTACCTTGAAGCAGCAAATACTGTTTTTGCACCTCGGACTTCATTCTGGTGCCCCTGCCCGCTGCCAGTACAATGGCCACATTCCGCTCTCTCATCATCATCGCTCCCCCAACTTCAAATTCGGCACGGCGTTTAAGTCCCATCCATGCCTTGTCCCTGCCAAATATTCATAATATCCTGCTGCCCCGATCATGGCTGCATTATCCGTACAGAAAATGGGGGAGGGGTGATAAAACTGTATTTTATTCCGATCACAGGCTTCCTGCATGGCCGCCCTCAGGGAAGAGTTGGATGCAACGCCTCCGGCAATGGCCAGTTTATCATAGCCAAACTCTTTTACGGCTTTCATAGCATGCTCCACCAGGACATCGATCACCGCCATCTGAAAGGAGGCCGCCACATCCGCCGCCACGATGGGCTCATGTTTCATTTTGCATCCGTTCAGATAATTGAGCACGGCAGACTTTAAACCGCTGAAGCTAAAATCGTAGGGGGCATCTGCCACATGGGCCTTTGGAAAACGGATGGCCTGGGCATTTCCTTCCCTGGAGAGCTTGTCAATCTTCGGTCCTCCCGGATACCCCAATCCTATGGCCCTGGCCACCTTGTCAAAGGCCTCTCCTGCCGCGTCATCTCTGGTTTTTCCTATAATCTCATACCTTCCGTAATCTTTCACCACCACCAAATGGGTATGTCCCCCGGACACCACCAGGCAAACAAAGGGTGGCTCCAGATTCGGATTTTCAATATAGTTCGCCGATATATGCCCTTCAATATGATGAACGCCAATAAGCGGAAGCTTCCTGGCATAGCAGATGGCCTTGGCTTCCGCCACGCCCACTAAAAGCGCTCCCACCAGACCGGGACCATAAGTTACGGCCACCGCATCTAAATCATCTAATCCCACTTTGGCCTCTGCCAGAGCTTCCTCGATCACCTGATTGATCTTTTCAATGTGCTTCCTGGATGCAATCTCCGGCACCACTCCTCCATAAAGCTTGTGCAGCTCGATCTGGGAGGAGATCACGTTGGAGAGGACGCATCTGCCATTTTTTATCACCGCTGCTGCCGTCTCATCACAGGAGCTTTCGATTCCCAATATTAATATTTCTTTTTTATCTTCCATACTTCCTCCCACCTGCCCTGCGCACCCTGGCAGACAGCTTCTCTCTCATGCTTCTTCAAAGGCCAGCTCTACGGATTTTCCGTCTTTTCCCGGATAAGTATTAGGAAAAATCTCTCTGGTCTCCTCAAGAAAGGCCTCCGGGTATACCAAAGAAGGGCTGTAATGCGTCAACCACAGTTCCTTTACCTGGGCCTCCTTTGCCAGTTTCGCCGCTTCTTTAAAGGTCATATGCTTATATTCTCTGGCCTTTTGCTCTTTCTGCGCCTCCCCGTACATCCCCTCGCAGATAAAAAGATCTGACAGCCGGGCGTTGTCCGCAATCGACTGGGTCGGCCTGGTATCTGTACAGTAGGTCAGCTTGATGCCCTTTCTGGCAGGCCCCAAAACCATATCCGGCGTGTAGATTTTGCCTTCCTCCTCGATCACCTTTCCCTTTTGAAGCGGATTCCAGTACTTAAGAGGAATCTGTGCCGCCTTGGCCCTCTGAGCGTCAAATCTTCCGACCCGGTCGATCTCTATGGTATAGCCATAGCAGGTCACGTTATGGTTTACGCGAAAGGCTTTCAGACGATAGCCTTCCATTTGGATGACTTCCTCAGGTCCCTGAAACTCCAAAAATTTCAGTTCAAAGGGCAGCTCCGGCGCTATGACTCTCAGCGCGTTAACCACTCTTTCCAGTCCCTTGGGCCCGATTAAGGTCAAGGGCTCGTGGCGCTCCGCATTTCCCATGCTTAAGAGCAATCCCGGCAATCCGCTGATATGATCTCCATGAAAATGTGTGAAGCAGATCACATCAATGGGTTTAAAGCTCCATCCTTTTTCCTTAATGGCGATCTGCGTTCCCTCCCCGCAATCGATCAGAATACTGCTGCCCTGATAGCGCATCATCAGTGCCGTCAGCCATCTTCTCGGAAGAGGCATCATGCCTCCCGTGCCTAATAAACATACGTCTAACATTCTCTACCTCACGTTCTGTAGGATGATCCGATCCATTTTCTCTAATCGGTTTATTTTAGCACACAAAAAGGAGCCTGACAAGTCAGACCCCCCAAAGCTTTCGGGATACCCTGTTTTCTTTCTACAAAAGCTCCTTTTCTTCCTCTATCTGCACAGGGATGGCAAAACCCTGAATCATTTTTTCATAGCAGTTTTCACACAAATCAAAAGAATGCTTTTGCGTATCCTTTTTTGAAAAATAGCCCCAGCTTTTTTCCACGTGGAGCACATCTTCCTTTAGGATTTCCCCCTGTTTATCTATTTTTCTGCCGCAGCCATTGCAGTAGATATCTGTATTTTTGCGCATATACTCCTCCCGTACCCTACGTATTTTTTCAGCTTCTATGAGGCAGAAACTCTGCCGCCTGAACCATTATACTGAAAAAACAGTCCGAAAGATAGTGGAAATCCCAGGCAATCAGCTCCGCTTCCACATGATCACTCCATGCTCTGTCGGTTTTTCATAAAAGTTTCTGCGAAGCCCCTCTTCTACAAAGCCGAGCTTTTGGTATAATCCTCTGGCCGCCAGATTGCTTTCCCGAACCTCCAGGGTGATCTGACTTACCCCTCTATTCTTTGCCAAAAGAAGCAGATGTCTTAACATAGACTGGGCCACATGCCTTCTTCTGCAGGATGCATCCACCGCCACATGGGTGATATCTCCCTCATCCAGAATTTGCATCAAACCACAGTACCCGACCACCCGGCCATCTTTCTCAGCCACCAGGTAGATGGTATCCCCCCTGCTTAAAGTACTTTGGAAACTTTGATAAGACCAGGGCGTAGAAAACAATTCTTGCTCCAGTTTTGCCACCTGTTCCAGGTCTTCCCCGGTCATCTCTCTAATGCTCACCATGCTTTTTTGCCCTTTCCCTTTCGGCCTGAGACATTCTTAAATATTCTGGCTGATGTTCTCTGGCAGACTCTGCTTTCCCTTCTGCCAGATACTGCTCTCCCAACACGGCAACTGCTGCCGCCCTTTGTTTATTCATATGTGCCGGCGCATACTGGTGCTTCACCTGAAGCAAGGATTCCAGTAACTGGTAATATACCGGCACACCGTCTCCCAAAAGGATCACTTCCCGTCCCAGATTGTTAAGCTGCGTGGCCAATTCCTCCACCGATTCCGGCGCCTGGGGAATCAGAGCCTTCAGGCGCCTGCCCACGAACTCATACACACCTGTATAGACCTGACTGCGTCTGGCATCCATCATGGGACAAACCAGCTTATCCGTTCCATATAGATTGTATGCCAGGCCATCTACTGTGGGAACAGAAATTATGGGCTTATCCAATGCCAGGCCCAGGCCTTTGGCTGTTGCGGAACCGATCCTTAGGCCGGTAAAAGAACCTGGCCCGGCTGCAACGGCAATGGCGTCGATGGTCTTTAAGTCCAGTTCGATCATGGTTCCGATGGCATCCAGCATGGGAAGCAGGGTCTGAGAGTGAGTCTTTTTATAGTTCACTGTATACTCCGCCAACATATTTTCATCCTCCACCACTGCAACGGAAGCTACCAGACCTGAACTGTCAATTCCTAATATTTTCATTTTCTTCTCCCTCGCCTATGGTAACCATTCGGTAATCAAACCCTTTGCTAAGTTCTTTTTCTATTTTTATGGGAATGGCATCTTCCGGTATCAGCTCCTGAATCAGATTCGCCCATTCGACCAGACAGACACCTTCTCCAAAAAAATAATCCTCATACCCGATCTCGTCCATCTCCTCCACATCTCCGATCCGATACACGTCAAAATGATAAAACGGAAGTCTCCCTTCCTCATATATCTGCACGATGGTAAAGGTGGGACTGTTCACTGCCTCTTGTATCCCAAGTCCTTTGGCCATTCCCTGAGTAAATACCGTTTTTCCCACACCCAGCTCTCCCTCCAGTGTGTAGATCTGTCCGGGCTTTGCCTTCCTTCCCAGGGACTCTCCCAGGGCAAAGGTCTCCTGGGCTGATCTGGTTTCTATCCTCATTCCTGCTCTCCTCTCTTTACTGTCACCGGATATTCCTCAGCGGGAGTTGGATGGGCCCTGCAAAAAGGCAAAGGGATCCGGATCATTTACAAAATGCATCAGCATGTAAGCGCACATAATAGCTATTCTCTCTTCCTTTAAGATGCGCATAACCTCCTGCCGGTCCGCTAAAATTACTTCAATCTCTTCATTTGGCTCCAGGCCGGATGCGCTGATCTCTCCCGTGGCATAGCCGTAAACAGTGGCACAGCATTCATCTGTCATCCCAATGGTGGTAAAGTAAGGCTTCTCATACATGGCATCTACCTGGAGCGGATGAAACGTCAGTCCCGTTTCCTCTTTCATCTCCCGGATTCCCGCTTCCCTGAAATTTTCCCCTGCATCCACAAGCCCCGCCGGAAATTCATAAATATAGTCGTCAATGGAATAGCGGTATTGCCGCACCAGAATCACTTTGTCCTTCTCTTCTCCATAAAGGCTGTAGATAATCACCCCGTCCGGCGCCTGCCAATCCTTTGTCTTCAATTTTAACTGTTCCACCTCTTTTGCCCTGGAAGCCACGAAATAATCGACTTTTCCTCCCAGCTTATTGGTGGCATCTAATTCATACAGATTCAGATGTCTGCTATCGGTCAGTTTGGTGATATGATGTATCTTTTTCATACGCCGCCTCCATGTCTTTTTGACTTCGCTTCGATTATAGCAGAACCACTCTGTTAAGTCCACCGAAATGCGTAAATTAAATCGGATACCCTGTACACAGACAGGATATCCGACTGGCTCCACACTCTTATTCTTTATCTGACGTTTCGTTTTAAAATGGGGCTTACATACTTATATAAAATCATCGTAATCACCGAAACGGCCACACCTTTTAATAAATTAAAGGGAGCCACCGCAAAGGCCGCAAAGGTGGCCACATTGGTTATCGCCGGGTTCAAAGCGCTTCCCATACCCACCAGGGCATCCATGGGTATCCCAAAGGCCGCCGCATAGACCGGAAGAAGTACCAGCGCATTCACAGCAGACCCCACCACCACCATAATGACGGTTCCAACCGTCATACCAATGGCCGCATTCTTTCTGGTCTTTTTTCTCCTGTAAAACATTCCCGCCGGGACAATCATAGAACACCCAATCAGAAAGTTTGCCAGATCCCCCACTCCGGCAGTTGTCGTACCCTTAAACAGCAGATGCAGCACCACTTTGATAAACTCTATCGCTACTCCGGCTACCGGTCCCAGCGCAAAGGTTCCAATTAAAACGGGAACTTCGCTGAAATCCAGCTTATAAAAGCTGGGGGCAAACCACAAAGGGATCTCAAACATCATCAGCACTACGGACACGGCACCCAGCATGGCAATCTGTACCAGCGTCCTAAGCTCCACCCTGCTTACACTTCTCTTCACTGCATTTGTGTTCGTACTCATCTTACATCTCTCCTTTTCTTTTTAAAAGGAAACTCCCGCGCAAGAATGGTCCGTCTGTGTGTACACAAAAAACCCCGGACAAATATCCGGGGCACGTCTATACGTTATCCATTCGTTTCTTCTCTCATCCAGACTATACTGTCGGTTATGGATTCACACCATATCAGCCGCTCAAAGCGGGTCGCGGACTATACCGCCGGTAGGGAATTGCACCCTGCCCCGAAGAATTTCCTTATTTTTATTTTATTATTATAACTCGCTACTCCAGGATATGCAAGTCTTTTTCAGATCATATTCGTTTCTCACGGTTTCTCAGCTCTTTTACGTATACCCGTGGGCTCTTGCCTACTACTTTTTTAAATATAGATCCAAAATAATTCGCGTCACTGTATCCACACTTCTCAGCAATTTCATAAGATTTCAAGGAAGTGTTTTCCAGTAAATCCTTTGCCTTTTCGATCCTTTTTTTGGTTAATGCTTCCACAAACGTCATCCCTGTCGCATTTTTAAAAGTGGAACTGAAATAGCTGACGCTGATAGCCAGATTTTTGCATAACCGCTGAAGGGATAAATCAAAGTCCCCATAATGGGTATCCATATATTCCAGAGCAATTTTCACCTGCTGTTCCCCATAACTGCCTCGTTTTTGATTCATCAGTTCTGCTGCCGCCAGAAAATAATCCAGAACTGCTTTTTCCATCTCAGATATGGAATCGTAATTATACAAGCCAGCAAGGATCTCCTGATATTTTTCAAAAAATGCATGATCTTCTATGTTCAGCTTTTGGAATCGGTTCATCAATGCCATCATCAGATTCTGATAAATCATGACAACCTTTGTCTTGCCAATCCACTTATCTCTATATTCCTTGCGAATAGAGCCTATATCTTGTTTAAGATCATCTGTTAAATTACTCTGGACAGCATAGATCAGTCTTTCTTCCAGATTTTTATTTTTCAAATTCCACTGAAGGTTCAAATGCTGCTGGTCATAAGCTTCCCAGTCATAAATTGAATCTGGACGCTCCAGGTATATAAATTTCATTAATTCACGGGCCCTTTTATACGAACGGTTCAGCAAGGATACCTGCGGCACAACCGGACCAATCAGACAGGAAAAGGTGATTCCTGTTTTTTGACAGAGGTAATCAAGCAATTGCCTGCACTGCAGCCTTACTGTCCCTTTTTGCTTTTCCCCTCTTTCCTGATTCAGTATCATCAGTACCGTCCCATCGTTTCCCTCAAACGGAAGTATTGCGGTTACATTTTCCGCCTCTAATATCTTTACCACCCTATGAAGTTCGCCGCTTTTTGACGGGTCCTTGGGGAGTAAGATTACCACATTGCAATGCGACACTGGAACATCCATATGGAATTCTGCCAATTTGGACACCAGTTCAGAGCACTGGCCTTCTCCCTTTACAAGCTGATTTAAAAATTGATTTTTCAGTACCGGAACACTATTTTCGTATAGAGAATGAACCTTCCAGGTTTTACGCTCACATTCCAATTCATCCCGTACCTGCTTTAAAACTTCCATTAATTCATTTGCTGTAATCGGTTTCAATATATAGGAGAACACATGATATTCCAGCGCTTCCCTGGCATAATCAAACTCATCATAGCCGGTGATAATGACCACCTTTGCATTGGCCGCATGATTTTTTACATACTTAGCGATTCCAAGTCCATCCACATATGGCATACAAATATCCGTAAGCACAAGATCTATGGTCTCTTTCTGCATCCACTCAATGGCTTCTTTCCCATTCTCACAGGAGGCGGCTAATTCGAACCCCAAATCTTCCCAGGGAATTCGATTTTTCATATTTTCTCTTATCAGGACCTCATCATCTACTAACAATACTTTATACATCGTCTCACCTCAGTTTGCTTCTTTATGACGAAGTCATTATTCGTATTCTTAAAACAAATTTGTCATTCACGTATCCTTTCGGCAAAAAAATTATACAATATTCATGAGAACATTACAAGAGAATAACAGGCCGCAGAGCCTTCCACCAATACAGGAAAGCCACTGCGGCCTGTTTATGCTTTTTATTTTTTCATCTTCATAATCTTTACCGTGTTCTTCTGCCCCTTTCCTTTCAGTCGTTTTTTGTATACCTTAAATTTTGCTGCCGGTACTTTTATCGTTGCTTTCTTGTGAATATTTCGAAACGCAAGTTTCCCAATAGACCTTAATTTTTTGCTTTGGATGGTGATACTTTTCAGCTTTTTATTGTTATAAAATGCTTTGCTGCCGATTTTTTCAACCTTCTTTCCCAACGTCACCTTCTCCAGTGCCCTGCATCCCATAAATGCGTTATTTCCAATTTGCTTTACATTACCTCCAATTACTACTTTCTTTAATTTCTTATGGTTTTTAAATGCATTTTTGGCAATTCCCTCTACCTTAAATGTGTACCCACCGTATTTTACCACAGAGGGTATGGAAATGCGCGTCTGCTTTTTACCCACAGGCGCCACAGCCTGAACTGCTCCGGCTTTCCCTGATAGAGCCCTTTTTACTACCTTATATTTTAACTTTCCAAAAAGGAAGGTAGCTCCTTTGGCCGGAGACGCCTCAACCGCAGGCACTGCTTTCCACTGCGCGTAAATAGTCATATGTTGTTTCACCGGAGTGTCGGGGGCAATTCTCATTCCTCCTGTTCTGGAAGTATACCATCCGGTAAATTCATATCCATTCCTGGAGGGTATCGGTAATTCCCCGATGAGTGCCCCCTCCTGCCGCAGGATGATGGCAGGCGCAACCGTACCTCCATTTCCATCTAACGTAATCGTATAAGTCTCTCTGTGGATATCTGGCTTGCCGGAGTCTGGTCCCCCGGTATCAGATGCCTCTACTGTGATCGTTTTGGTGCCAATTTTTCCGCTTCCATCTTGAGCCATTGCCTGGATCTGCGCTGTCCCGGCCGCAACTCCTGTTATAACCCCATTCTGGTCAACCGTAACGGTATCATTCTTTGTGCTCCATACGACCTCTTTGTCCGACGCGTAGGAGGGAAGAACAATGGAATATAGCTGTAGTTTTTCTCCTACCTTTATGCTTTCCCGATTGGCTTTGATCTGAACACTGTCTACCGGTATCTCATTCATTTCTGTTTCTTCTTCTGCTACACAAGCCAAGGCAATAAAGTTCGGGGCTTCATAGTTGCTTGGGGCCTGCAGTTTGATTACGTTTGCTCCTTCTTTTAATAGAACCTCTAACTGGAAAACATTTAAAACGTCACCGGTGGAATACGCTTCGGGACTGTTTTTATCGTTTATGGTATCAAAAACTGCTTCAGACACACCGTTTACCGTAACTTCCATCTTACGGCCGTCCCCTCCGGTACACAAAAGATTTAATTCATAGGTGTCTGTCTTTGAAACCTCAATGGTAATATTTAAATAGCCAGCCCAATCACCCCCCCTATTATCCAGTGCGTTAATCTGTGTTAATGCTCCCACATTCCCGGTACTTTCCTCAAAGAACCATCCGATCGTATTGGGATCGTAATTTTGCAGTTGTCCGAACTGATTATTGATTTCTATATTTCCATTTGCCCCTTTTCTGTCTTCAATGGCGGGGTCATTGGCCCACACAACGTCTCTGACCAGAAATTTATTTGATATCTGAATATAAGTTTCCGATCTGGAGACGATTGTCCCTTCTGCATCTAATATGTACAGATAATATTTTCCTCCAAGCATGGGCAGGTATACGACAGAGCTGTCCCCTGGGACTCTGCTCATATTCAGGTTCTTTTCGTTAAATTGATCCTCCTCCATCTGATCAGGAGCAATCCAGATGGATTGACTCTCATCCCCTAAATTTTCTGCAAGCTCTATTTTTTCTCCCGGCTTCGCTTTTAAAATAGATTCCGGAAGCAGTTTGTTCGCCTCTGGCGATGCGTTTAATACCGCCTGGGACTGTGGTGAAACGGCACCGTCTTCCCTTATAACGTAGAGACGATACGCTCCTTCTTTCGAAGGAATCTGAATCGAGCCGTCGGTTCCCCCTGCCTTCGTCATGGTGGGGCCTTCCTGAAACTCTGTGGTATTGGCCGGTGCCAGCCAAATCGTGTCTTTTGGATTTCCCGTGGATTTCAGAGGTATGGAGGTACCTCCTATTTCTTTCAGACTGGCAGGAAACAGTATATCCTGCAAACCTAGCACCTCACTTGGAATGATATCCTGATATTCTTCTGTAATGCCGGAATTTACGCAGATATCATACGCATCCATCGGCCATACTGCGTCCGGGTAGCTTTGAAGCGGTTCAAAGGTACTGTCTGGTACATCTGTAGAATGGTAGGTTCCTTTGGTAGCATAGTTATTGATGTAATGTAAGTCATGCTGATATCCCCATGTTCCCACTTCTACTGTATCATCCACATTCAAATCTGTATCGATTACATTATTCTTGCTTGTGATGTACGCGGAGCCCTCATCCGGGTGCAGGCCATATTTATGTCCGGCTGGAACACCTCTGAGATAATTGTTGCTGATTATGGTATTGGGCTGACTTCCCAGTGTATAGATTGGGCCGGAATCGTATAGCTCCTGCATGGTATCAAAGATCCAGTTGTTGCTCACCGTATTGTTTTTCATGGTTGTGGATGGATTTCCGGGAGTCACCGCGCCCGGACGTTCTACGCCGTCAAACTCCCACCATCCCCAGCCCATACTCAGGCCGTTATAAGCAGTATCACTTATGAAATTATTGGAAAAGGTCAGAGTATCCGGGTAATATGCCATCACTGCCGCATGCCCTTTAAACAACCTGGTGGTCTGATGGATAAAATTATTTGTGACATCGATGTTGGAACATGCCCCCTCTATTCCGGGTGCATATTTTTCATGGGTTCCCCCATCCCCAATGAACACGTGCTGAGGGTGGGAGATGACAATGGCGCTGCCTGCAATGTCATATATTGCATTGCCAATCAATTTTGCGTCTTTGACATCGTTATTCATGCTAATGCCTTCAGCTCCTGTATGTGCCAGAGTATTTCTCTCAAATACAATGGATTCACTGTTGTTTACTGATATGGCAGCCGGGCATACATCGTCCCTGCGCATAAATCCATTCTGATACTTTCCCTGCTCATAGGCAATTTGTACCGCAGATCCCTGAACATTTGCCTTCCCGTAGGAACCATCAATCTCCATCAGGTTCCAATCTGAGTATTGAAAGGTCAGACCGTAAAAGGACAGATTTTTCACCCGGTCTGTGACCGAATTTCCCGTTATTGCAACCAATGTCTCCAGGCCATTGGGGGCATATACCGTTGCGGCAGACATATCCTCACCGTCTTCTTTGTAATAGTAGACATATCCTTCTGTCTTATCGAAATAAAATTCTCCTGGTTCATCAAGAAATTCAAACACATTGGAAACTTTATGAGAAATTCCTGCTCCGTTCTGGAAGGCCGCGCCGGAATCGATTCGTTGGGCGATGGCTCCGTATGGCTGCTGAAACTTCAGGATTACTTCAGATCCTTCTGTCATTACCTCGCGAAAGCAAACAATTGTTTTGTTCCAGGTTGTGCTGGATTCGCTTTCGATGTCCTCAGGATTCCTGGTGTCTGCCGGAAAATCAGTGGCGCGATACCGGATACCGTCCGGATTTGTTCCGTTGTCCCATGCCCAGGGCGCGCTGTCTTTTACTACCGTATATTCGCCCCAGCTTCCCTGGCAGGTAAGCGTGCTGCTTGCCATATAAGCTCTTTTCCCATTGACATAAAGGCTGCGAAGCTTATCGTTTCTTTCCAAAGGCGCTTTATAAATATTTCCATCATATTGGGTCCATCCGGTTACTTTTGTGGCAGCCATAATCACCGGTGTTTCACCTGGATATGCACGGTACTCTATCATATGCCCATTGGTTCCGGAATCTTCTGGCGTAAAGGAAAGTGTATCTGTCAGATGATAGTCTCCTTCTCTCAAATACACAATAATATCACCAGTCATATTTTTATTGACCGTTCTGACTACCTCCTGAGCCCTTACGATGGTCTTAAACGGCTCCTTTTCTGTTCCGGGGTTTTCATCGTTTCCATCTGGTGAAACATAATAAATTGCCTGCGCTTCTTGTGCCGAAACAGGTACTGTATATAAGATGTCCCCGGCAAAAAATGATACTATTAGCAGAATCGTGGTAAACCACGCCATGCTTTTTCTGAAATTGGTTTTTACAGACATTTCAGTTCCTCCTCTCTCTTTCTGAATTTTACTTTTTGTTACCCGCAAATTACTTTTTGTACACTCTTTTATTTTATCGAAGCCAATTCCATAACAAAAGAGACATATTTATTTAAATATACTAAAATATTACTTCTTTTTCGTTCTCAAAGCATTTCTGTCAAAAAGGTAATTCCATTCTTTCCCACACAACAAGCCTCCCCGAATCCCTTTCGAAACGATCTGGGATTCGGGGAGGTTATCGTTAGCTCTTTCTTTTATTCTTACTTGTTTTATTATTTTTAGAGAGGAAGTCCATATCCACCACTTCCGCTCCATTTTTACTCTTTTTCAGAGTATTCCCCTGTATTTTATTTTTGTTGCTTCCTGTGTTGATGGAAAGGGCGGGAGCGCTTTTGCTGCCTGAAACCACGTTTTTTTGCAACGTATTTGAGACGCACCGGTCAATCAGTCTGATACCGGCTGTTGACACATTAAAAATCTGATTATTAGAAAGCACAGAACAACTTGTGGCCAACATAAAAATTCCATTAGACTCTTTTCCATAGCTGGCCCTGCGAGCTCCTGAAAAAGCCTTCGTGTTTTTTATGGTATTTCCAACCAGTTTGACGTTTTTGCTGTTCTGACTGTAAATCCCCGCTCTTTTTGCTCGGGTGATCTGATTATTGCTTATCGTACAATTCTTCCACTGAAGAAAAAAGACGCCCTCTCCTTCCAAGTTCTTAAACTTATTTTTGGTAACTGTGATATCTGTATAGGGATTGGCCTGCGCCCCTCTGTCTGAGTAGCTGTGAGAGCCCAATCCCCTGGCAACTTTCTGGAAACGGCAGTTTTTAATCACCACGTTATGGCATCCTTTTCCATTGTAGGGCACGCAGCCTGACATAGCGCTTGGGGTTGCCACATCCAACTGAATCGCTTCTTTTGGTTGTAAGTCCTGTGAACCACGGTACAAAGTGTTTCCCGTGAAGGTACATCCGGAAATGGTAACTGCCTGGGCATCTCCCATCTCAAAAATATGCGTGTAACGATTGCTCTTAAACACCGCGTCTTTCACGAGTAAATTTTTTACATGCGCCAAAAATACCAGCGAGGAATTAGAGGCCTCTTTTGCCGGCTGCTTGGAAGTATCCCAGGAGCCCCCCTCTATAATGATATTTTCATAGGAAGTATGGTTCTCCTGTTCAAACCGAAGGATATTCGTGCCACTGCGCTTATATAACACGGCTCCTTTGGCATAGATCCATATGTTGCTTGGCAGATGGATCGTCTTGTTAACCGAGTACTTTCCCGGTTCTATCACAATTTTGTACTGGGTCTTTCTGCTTGCATTGGCCTTTGCTTCCTTTAGATACTCCCCAAATACTTCGTCAAAATCATCCTTAGGGGTAACTACCCGTTCTACTACCTGGCTATACTCAGGGAGTTTTGCACCGGTCGCCTTACTTCCCGCTGCAGCCTGCACGCCCATGGGAATACATAAAAGCAGTAAAAGTCCGATAAACAGCCTTAATGATGTTTTTTTCTTCATACTTTTCTTCTCCTTTTTTCTATTTCCGCAGAGGTCTTATTTACTCTGCAAAATAGCTTTCTTAACGAAACATATGAGTAATACGTTTTCTTTGTCCTGCTTTTGTAAAACGTAGCAATTTTTTCTTACAGGATGAAACCTCTTTTACTTTTATCCCTTTTTTGGCAGTGGAAAGTGTCAGCTTATGCACCTTCTTATCCTTACATTTAAACTTTAGGAACGCTGTTTTTCCGTTGGGCAAAATTGTGGCTTTCATGTTCTTTTTTGTCAGATAAGGCATATGAATCGATACCCGCATCTTCTTCCCCTGGACCTTGAAAATACGACAGTAGAACCCACCGTTTGAATACCCAAACCAGGTTCCCGCCTTAAACCTGGATTTCACCGTAACTTTACAGGTATAAGTCCTCCCCTGATAACGCGCCTGAATGGTTGCCGTTCCGATCTTCTTTCCCTTTACCACACCTTTTGATGTCACGGAAGCAATAGATTTGTTCTTACTTTTCCAGACGACAGGGCCCTTTGTGGAGTTCAGTTTCAGGCGCAGCGTGTCTCCCACAGTTATATTGGCCTTTTTCTTATTTAAAGCAGTCTTCTGGCTAACCATTCCACTTTCCGATTCTGGCGTCACCTTTTTTGGTGGAGCTACCGTGACCTGACAGGAAGCGCTTTTATATCCACCATCCAGCGATCTCACCGTAATCGTTGCCGTCCCCTCCTGTTTTGCCGTAACCCGTCCATATAGATTGACGGATGCCACCTGATCATTGCTGCTTTCCCAAGCCACACTCGGAAAGGAGGCATTCCCCGGCGTCACCGACGCAGTCAGATCCATTTCTTCTCCTTCTGTCATAGTACAACTTGTCCTGGAAATCGTTATCCCGCTCACGGGCACATAGGGTGTTGTCAAAAGTGACACTTGATACTTTTCATTGGGTTCCAGGCTGCCTGTCACGCGAAGATAATAGGTTCCAGGCTGCAAAATAAGAGATTCTGACTTTATGTAAGGCTGCTTACTGCTTTGTAAAAGCAGCCTTTCTTGATCCGAATTTGCCTCGTATAAAAACGCCATACATGCCCCGTCAAATTCCTTTCTGGGGGTGCTAAGCTCTACATATGCCACAGATGGCACGGAAATGTTTACGCAGTAATAATCCTGATCCTGGTAACTGTTAAAATTTCCGGTATAAGTCTGATTCACTGTAATGGGGTTTGCCATATCTCTGAAATCATTCTTCTCCTCCTCGAAACATTCGTCCAGAGTTTGCTCTTGATACTGAAATTTCACCTGATACTGGACCCTGCTTCCTTTCAATACAATATAATAAGTGCCTGCCGGAAGGCGAAGCTGAGGAGAATCGTATTTCAATAAATAATTGACGCTTCCCTGAAATAGTGCTTGAGTATTGCCGTATTCGTCCGCTTCATAAATTTCCAATGCTCTCCAATAGCTCTCTGTATGCGCAAAAGATAGCGCTACTTGAAGTACTCCCGGTCTCTCCATCTTGACCTGATAGCAGTCCGTATCCGTATCATAGTCTCCCCATACGTCAAAGCTCCCCTCATAAGTTTGGTTCAGTTCCGCCAAATTCGACTGTTCAACCCCGCCGTTTTCTTCTGTCTCACCCCAATACTCGTGGGACGACTGGTATTGAACCGTAACCAAAGCATCGAAAAGAGAATCCGCTGATACCTCCATCTCGCATCGGTACGTTCCTTCCATCAGGGTCAGGTATCCGGAATCTGCTGTTTCCGTTCCAAGTCTCCCTTTTCCTTTGGCATAACCTACATAAGCGCCCGTAGTATCGTCGTACCGATACAAGGAATAATTTACACTTGTGGCGTGAACGCGTTCCATCCAAATGCGGATTCTTCCGCTCTGCTCCAAAGAAAACTCCCAGGATTCCCCCACCTGGCTCAATTCATACTGTTGGTTCAGCTCCACAGGCGCGGCTGCCTGTGCCTGTCTCCCCCCTAGGACACAGCCAAATAGCAGTACAATGAAACACAGCCATATTTTTGATACCTTCATTTTCTTCTCCTCCTTTTTGGCTTCTTGTTTCCTTTACTAGGATTCTACCATGAAATGGAGCTTTTGGGTATCTTGTTTTCTGATTAAGCTTCTAAAAAAGGTACTGCAAAGACAGGAATTTTCCTTCTTTGCAGTACCTATTCTTATTTTTATTAAATTGATTTGAAATACCCTATCTTAGAAGGCCGCAATCTTCTCTGCTGCATACTGCAAAATTAAGACTGCATCGCTGGTGT
>CABSEG010000044.1 GCA_902476645.1 uncultured Lachnospiraceae bacterium
TATCCTGCTCACCGTTCCGTGTGCCGATCGCAAGACTGGCAGCAGCACAGGCAGCGCTGAACAATGCAGGAAAATAATAGATTTTCTGATTTAAAAATATAAACTGATATTCAACTCTCAAAAGGGAAGCCTCGTGCTTCCCTTTTGACGTTTCGTTTCCTTTTTGGAAAATCAAGGATAAAGTAGCCGGAATTTTTTTCGTTATAGGACACGCTGTTTTGAGGAAGAGATAAGGCTGGTCCCGCTTTAAATATTATAAGGTTTGATCCGTTTATTATAAAGCAATTTGAAGATTTACATGGTAAAATATGTAACGATTTTATAAGTGTATCGAAAGAACAGCACCGGCAGATGCCGTGAAAGGACGGCTGGAAAGGAGGGGAGAAGAAAAAAGAACCGGGAGAAAATCAGGAGGAGACAGATAAAAAGAAGGAGGAAAAGACAAAGCAATGAAAAAAATTTTGGAAAAAAGTTTATCGATGTTTTTGGTGATAGTGTTGCTTCTTGGCATTATCACACCTATTCCAAAGGTGAAGGCAGAGGATACAGGCTTCACCCTGGCAAAGAATGGAGTAGTTCCAACGATTTCGGTTTATGATGGGGATGAGCCGCAGATTCTAAGGGCAGTGGGCGATCTGCAAAACGATATGCTAAGTGTTACCGGAAAGAAACCGGAACTGAGCAATAAAGAGGAGACGGCAGGCCCACTTACAATCCTTGTTGGTTCTGTGGACAAGAACCCGATGATTCGCAAATTGATCGATGACGGCAAGCTGGACGAGGCAAAGGAGCTGGAAGGAAAACGGGAGGCATTTGTCCTGAAAGTGGTGCAGAAACCATTTGCCGGGACAGATAAAGCCCTTGTGATTGCAGGAAGCGACAAGCGCGGTGCTATTTTTGGTATTTATGAGCTGTCAGAGCGAATAGGCGTTTCTCCGTACTACTGGTGGGCAGATGTGCCGATTGAGCGTCAGAGTACAATTATACTGCCGGATAACTTTGTCTATCAGGAGGGAGAATCCTCAGTAAAATACCGGGGGATCTTTATCAATGATGAGTTTAATCTGTGGGAGTGGTCGGCTAAGTTTCGAAACGATACGGACAGCCCCGGCCAGCTGAATCCCGATACCTATGCAAGGATATTTGAATTGCTGCTTCGACTAAAGATGAATACGCTTTGGCCGGCTATGCATGAGCAAGGAGATGAATTTTTTAAATACACAGACAAAGGTCCCTTTGCCGAAGGAGGTGTGCCGCTTAACGCTCAACTGGCAGATGAATACGGGATAGTACTGGGCACTTCTCACTGTGAGCCGCTGATGACCTGTCCGGCTGAGGAAGAGTGGACCACATGGTGTGAGCGAAATTATGGAAAATATGATGCAAAAGGACTGCCTGTATATGACTATTCCATCAATCCTGAGGCCGTAATGGCATACTGGAGGGAGCGGGTGGAAGCAACCAAGGACTACGAAGTTATCTATACATTGGGCATGCGTGGGCGTCATGACGGGCAGATGGCTTATGATGGACTGAGTGATAAGTCCCTGGCAGGAAGGGTGGCGTTGCTGCAAAGGATTATAGACGATCAGCGCAAGATGTTGGAAGAAGTACTGGGAAAACCCATCGAAGAGATCCCTCAGGCATTTATCCCTTATAAGGAGGCAGCGACCTATTACAATTCGGGGTTGGATTTACCGGAAGATGTCATTCTAATGTGGGCAGAGGATAACCAGGGTCAGCTGCGCCAGATTCCAACGGAGGCGGAGAGAGCCAGATCAGGCGGAGCTGGTGTGTATTATCACGTATCTGTCTATGGGGCGCCCAATAGTTATCTGTGGCTTTCAACAACGCCCAATGTCCATATGTACGAAGAACTAAGAAGAGCTTATGACACGGGGCAGAGCGCTTATTGGATTTTAAATGTGGGAGACATTAAGCCGGCAGAGGTTTCTTTGGAATTTTTCGCGGCCCTGGGAAGAAATATTGACCAATACAACGATGCAAACATGGAAGACTTCTATCAGAAAATTTCCACCAGAGATTATGGGGCAGACGAGAATACAGCTGCAGAGATAGCCGATATTATGGATGAGTACTATCAGCTTACCAGCGCGAAGCGCCCGGAATATATGGGACTGTGGGATTCCAATTATATGCAGGAGTTTAGCAGGGTAAACAACGGAGATGAGGCGCAAATTCATATAAACCGTATGAATGCCCTGTTTGAGAGAGCAAAGGCGGTTTACGATTCTCTGGATCCGGACCGGAAGGATGCATTCTATGAAATGATTTATTATCCGATTCGCGGGGCGAAATACATGTTGGAGTGGACGGAATATCAAAAGATGAATCAGCTATGCAGCAAACAGGGACGGTATCGCAGTACCAAGGCTTATGAAGACTTGTCCAGATACGCATACCAATGTATGCAAAATGATTTGGTCTACTATAATAAAGTGGTGGCAGGTGGCAAGTGGGACGGTATCATGGCACCGGTCTCCAACGGAACCAGAATCCCGTCCATTGCACAGCCTTATCAGGTAACATATGCGCAGGTTCCGGCGGCGGTGGACGCACTGGGGTCTGTATGCGAAGGCCAGACTACAGGTGAGGAACAAGTGACCCTGTCTTTCTCATCTCTGACGGATGATAAGCGATTTATCGATGTATTTACCAGAAACGATGAGCCAAAGGACTTTACCATTACCACCAGCGATCGGTTTCTAATCCCCTCTGAAGCCTCCGGTACTGTGGAGACTGAAAAGCGTATCTGGGTTGGGATAGATTGGGATCAGCTTAAGCCGGGTATCCATACCGGTACGATTACAGTATCAGGAAAAGGTTTTGAGAAAACTTATCAGATTCAGGCAGAGAAGTTTGACTTAAGCGACCCCAAATATGAAGGCGCGGACTATATTGAATCCAATGGCTATGTAGCTATAGAAGCAGAACACTTTAGCGATAATATAAAAGTGGGCGAAGATGAGTGGCGAGTGGTAGAAAACTGGGGCCGTGTGGGTGATTCCATGCGTGTCTATCCCCACGCAAATTCCAGGTCGGCACGGATTGAAAAGAATCTGACGCAGAACGCTGCCCGCCTGGAATATGACGTATATTTTAGCAAAGCGGGGACATACTATGTAACCTTTTACCGGAATCCTACATTAAATGAGGGAAATTATGATGACGGGGAAGGAAAGAGCGCCCGCACGGCTGTAAGTATCGACGGGAAGGAACCAATCAATGGAGGAGCTTCAGACCAGTATTTCCGGGGCGTCCGGGGGGTTTATAAAGCAGGAACCGTGGATGATTTTGAGAATAACTGGAAGCGGATGGCCTATGCCCGCTGTGAAAAGCTTACGGCACCCATCCAGGTGGATTCACCGGGGGTACATACGGTATCGATTTATAAGATAGACGCAAGCATTGGGTTTGATCGTATTGTTATTGCTCCGCCGGAGATGGACATTGCGGGGGATTCTTATTTTGGGCCGCCGGAGAGTTACAATACAAAATATGAGACCTATCCCGCTGAGCTGGGCATTCTGCCGGATTTGGAGAATCTGCCTCAGCTTACAGCGGTTGGAAAGTCCTGGTTTTCCTTTGGCGCGGAAACTAATAATTATATAAATGTGCCAAACACCCGGATTTATAATGGAAGCAATGGCTACGGATGGAATCAGGAGACAAACCAACAGACCGATACCGGCGGAAATAAGGTTTGCAGCCGGGACCGGCAATATCAGTACGGAGTGGGAGAAGCAACCTTTACGGCCAACCTGGTAACAACCGGAAGCTTTATAGTTGGAGTCACTATCGGGCACAGAGGAACCGATACCTCAAGGGATATTAACGATATGGAGATTCGTGTAAACGGTGAATCCAAATTAAGCGGGATTCAGGTTCCTTCCGGAGCTTCTGTGGAGAAATATTTTATGGTAGACCTGGAGGATACCACAGAAATGGCCATTACCTTTTCTGGTTCCCCATGGGCGGTAACCGCCCTTGAGATTGCCCCGTATCGTGAGCCTCAGACTAAGGGAAACGCTGGGTATTTCTTAGGATATGAAGGTACGGTATACATTGAGGCGGAAGCCGCACTGGAAGAGAGCGAGTATGCTTATACAAAAGCGGGAACCAGGGCAACGGCCTGGACTGAGACGGCGGGAGCCAGCGGAACAGCCATGTTTCATGGACCAAATTCGGATCAATCCTATGGTCCGGATGGTCAGGCAGCCCTGGACGAGGCCTGCACCCTGAATTATCAGGTCGTATTTGATCAGCCTGGGGATTATCGGGTTTGGGTGCTCAGAAAAGCCATCAGCGCCGATGACGATTCCTTCCACTTTGGAATGGATGGTCAGTATCAGTTTACGGATAATAATGATCCGGAGATGACAGCTGGCATTTTCAGGTGGCGGGATACGGGTAAAACCATTCACGTTTCCGATATTTCCAAGCCCCACACCATCACCATTGCAGGGCGGGAAGATGGAATTGTGATTGATAAGATTTATTTGCGCCGGATTGCGGGAAGCAGCTGGGATATCGACTGGCCGTGTTTCCAGGGGGCAACTATGAGACGGAGTGAGACAGTAGAAGAAGAGTGTACTGGCGTGGATATCACAGTTTCTGACGAGGATATTCAGGCAGATTTTACGGTGGTGAACCATTCGGAGGATGGTCTTAATGCGTGGTGTATCTTAGCTTCTTACAAAAAGGATGGAACCCTTAGCGCGGTGAAGCAGGAAAAGGTATCTGTAGCCCCAAACAATCAGTCCAAATTACAAATCCGTATGCCGTCTTACGGGGCGACTGCAAAGGCCTTTATCTGGGAGGGAGATACCCTGATACCGCTGTTGGGAGATGTCATTGGCGAGACGAGACCTGGGACTCCATCGGATGTGACGGTCACGCCGGATCGAAGTGCGGGAACTGTACAGATTGCCATAAAAAATGAAAAACTGGCAGGTGAAACTGTTTCGATTTTATGTTATACGCCAGGGTGGAATGGGGAAGCACAAGATCTGGAAGGAAATCTGGATTATGTATCCGTCTTAGATCAGGTTACCCTGGACCAGAATGGCCGGATGACAGCGACGTACCCTATGAAGGATGTTCCGCAGGTGGGAACATACACTGTGCTTGTGGGAAGCAGTGCAGACACCAGTCCCGTGAGGCAGGAGTTTGCCTTTACATTCCCTGCAGACAAAGCAGAGCTTAAAAAAGCAATTCAAACTTATGAGAATTTGAAAGAAACGGATTATACACCGGAGACTTGGAAAGTATTTTCACAGGCCCTGGAACAGGCGAGATCTATTCTGGGACAGGAAGACGCTTCGCAGTTTGAAGTTGTCCAGGTATGCCAGAGACTTCAGGATGCGGCCACAGGTCTGAAGCGGAAAGTGAACGTATCAGAGCTTCAGAATCTGGTGAGCAAGTATCAGAATCTGAATGCAAATCTGTATGAAGAAAGTACCTGGTCGCTCTTTGCAAAAGCCCTGCAGGATGCCAAACATGTTTTAGTAAAACAGAATCTGACGCAGGAAGAGGCAGATGCGGCTTCCCAGCTTCTCAAGACAGCGGTAAGTCAATTGACATTTAAAACGGCAACGCCCCCGGCAGCTGTCCCGAAAGAAGTGCCGAAAAAGAATGCAGTATACAAGAGTGGAAAACTCTATTATAAAGTCACAAAATCTGCAAAGCGGAAAGGTACGGTTTCTGTGTTAAAACCTGAGAAAAAATCTTATTCTGAAATAAAGATTCCGGGAACGATTCGGCTGAATGGATATACCTTCCAGGTAACAGAAATCAGCAAAGGGGCATTTAAAAATAATCGGAGACTGAAAAGTGTGAAAATTGGGGATAAGGTAAAAAAGATCAGAGCTTACGCTTTCTCAGGATGTAGGAATCTGAAAAGAGCGGCTATAGGCAAAGACTTGGTGTCCATAGAAAAGCGAGCTTTCTATGGAGATAAAAAGTTGAAGAATATGACGATTCAGTCTCTCAAATGGAAGAAGGTAGGCAAAAATGCTCTAAAAGGTATTCACAAAAAAGCCGCGCTGAATGTGCCGGGCAGAAGAGTAAAACAGTACCGTACATTATTAAAGAGGGCAGGATATGGGGTGAAAATAGCAGTCAAGTAGAAAAGCGGAAATACATAGTAAGAGTCCTTCGATATGCTTTGAATAAAAATATCGAAGGACTCTTATTTGGAATTATATTTCATGCTTTGGTGGTCCGTACCTCTCTTTCTCAGATTATAGGGTAAATCATTCTGTTTCCTTTGGACTGTACCTCCTTATTTGAATTTTCTTTATGTAGTTATAATAGCAGACAATAAAGAAAATGTCAATAAAAAAATTGAATAAAATAGAAAAAATGACAAATTTACAAACTATTATTTGGCATGAAAAAATATTTGACCTGTTACAGTTATTATGCTATGTTATATATAGTATAATAATCGTATATATGAATTCACAGGAAAGCTGTGTGATTAGAAAAAAGTGGCGGAAAAATTTATCCGGAGGAGGTAGAAGATGGAAACGATCAGAAATTATCTGGATAAGATGTTTATGGAGCTACCCGGAACCAAGGAAGTAGAGAGGATGAGACAAAAGCTTCTGGTTCTGATGGAAGATAAGTATCAGGAGTTAAAGGCTCAGGGTAAAACAGAAAAGGAGGCCTTGGGAATTGTATTTTCCGAATTTGGAAACCTGGAGGAGATAGCAGAGAATCTGGGAATTTCCAATTACATGAAAAGCGGTTTCGAGGAATCGGAGGCAGAGTGGATCCTGGGAATAGAAGACGCGCAAGAGTACATAGAGACATCCCAGAGACAGGGGCTTCGAATCGGAATCGGAGTGATGCTTTGCATATTCTCCCCTATTGCGCTGATCATTTTGGAGGGAGCTGCCGAGGCAAGTAGGGGAAACCAGATTCTGGAGAGCGCAGCCGAAGGAATCGGATTGTTACTATTGTTGCTTTTTGTGGCTGCCGGTGTGGGACTGATGATTTTGGGAGGTATGATTTCCCCAAAATATGAGCATTTCAAAAAGAAACCATTTGCACTGGACTTTGACGCGGAGGCATTTGTCAGGGAAGAAGAGGCCGCATTTCAGGGAGGATTTGCAGTGTCCATCGCTATAGGCGTGATGCTATGTGTACTGAGTGCGGTACCGGTCAGTCTGACGGGAGTATTCGGAGGGTCTGAACTGGCGGAAGGAATCGGCGTGGGGATTATGCTGTTTTTCGTGGGAGTAGGTGTACTTTTGTTTCTTGTGGCAGGGATGCGCAAATCCAGTTATGACCTTCTCCTGAAAAGGGAAGATCCCGAAAACAAATAAGAAAAGAAATAAAGAATGCCGTATCTGTCAAATCCGGCAGATATCGGATACTTTGTATACAGAAAGAAGGATAACAGGAATGAAATATGAACTGGATTCACATACCCATACCATTGCCAGCGGCCATGCCTACAGTACTATTCACGAAATGGCCCAAGAGGCAGCCAAAAAAGGTCTAAAGCTTCTGGGGATTACCGAACATTCCATGAAGCTTCCGGGAGCCTGCCATGAGTTTTATTTTCAGAACTTAAAGGTTTTAAGAAGGCAGATGTATGGCATAGAGGTGCTGTTTGGGGCAGAGGTCAATATTATGGATGCACATGGAACGCTGGATATGGAGGAAAGCCTGTTAAAGAGCATGGATGTGGTCATTGCAAGCCTTCACACGCCCTGCATTCGCCCCGGAACAGTACAGCAGAATACAGACGCTTGTATCCACGCCATGGAAAATCCCTATGTAAACATCATCGGGCATCCAGACGACAGCCGCTATCCCCTGGACTATGACGCTCTGGTCAGAGCGGCAAAGGAGCATGAAGTATTACTGGAGCTAAACAATAGCTCCTATCAGCCGGGAGGCTCCAGAAAAGAGCCTCTTCCCAATGATCTGAAGATGCTAAAGCTGTGTTTAAAATATCAAGTCCCGATTATCTTAGGGAGCGATGCCCATACCCAGGAGGATGTGGGAAACCACAGCTATGTGGATGAACTTTTGAGGAAAACGGATTTTCCGGAGAAATTGGTCGTCAATCGTTCTGTGGAGGAATATAAAAAGTACATCAATCGGTATCGTTATGGGATGGAACAGGGAAAGGGTGGAAATAGTTCTTTACAGTAAAACTTCGCTGTGCTAAAATAACTATATCATCAAAGACAGGAACAGGAGCAGCAGATATGAGTAAGAAAATCAGAACAGAGGCTGTAGATCATCTGTTTGAAGCGATTCTAAATTTGCAGGATAAGGAAGAGTGTTATCGCTTTTTTGAGGATGTCTGTACCGTAAATGAACTGCTTTCCCTCTCACAGCGCTTTGAAGTGGCCAAGATGCTCAGGGAGCATAAGACATATCTGGAAATCGCAGAAAAGACGGGAGCGTCCACAGCGACCATCAGCCGGGTAAACCGCTCGTTGAATTATGGAAATGACGGATATGAGATGGTATTCAGTCGGATGAAAAAAACACAATAGCAGGAAAAGAAAAGGAATGAGAGACCAAAGCCGCTCATTCCTTTTTTGGAAGCTCATCGATCAGCTTTTCGATGAGCTGTTTTTTTACGTAAACATCAAAGCTTAACAGGCAGATAAATGAAAACAGCTTTAGAAATTCCTGGTCAGTCTCCGGTGCCTGGCTAAAGGTCTCCGTAGACGTCTGATAAGAACGCAGAATATCCTTTTGAAGCCTCTCCACCTGTTCCTTTTCCAGACTGAATACTTCATTGTACAGATCTTCAATATTAAATTCCGGAGAATGGAAATAACGCTCTGTGATCGGTGTCAGTAAAGACTGAATGTCCGTGATCGATAGAATCCCCTTGAAATAATAGATAAAAATCATGACAAGCAGATGTTCTTTTGTATACTTCTTCTTCACTGGCGGTGGAAGCAGATTGTTTTTTGCGTAATTATTGATCATCGTTTTCTCTTGGGGATAGCGCTTTGAGGAAGCCAGATGCGTATCCATAAACGTGGTTACCTGATCCATATATAAATCAATATTTGGAATATCCGACGGCTTAATATAATCGATGCGTGAAAGACTGCCCATAATACTGTTAATCATATCCTTTGTATCAATTGTCATTGTGTTCACCTCTCTATGTCTTATTATATAGTTTTTAATACTAGATGACAAGTGTTTTGTTATTTTTTAATTGAATTTGTAGACGAAAATCCTCTTATAAGCATTCATAAATGTTTGAGATTCCATGAGAAAAAAGCTGAAAATCAAGGCCGTCCAAATTTTTTTCTCTTTCCATCTTTGCCACTCACGACGTATTGGGCCTTGCGAATTTAATGGGGGGAAAAGCAGCATACAGCAATAAGCTAAATGAGGCCTTTGAAAAACAAGCCCCGGATTTTGCTGGCAGCTACGGACAGGGATATATCAGCTATGGCAATCAGCCCGGAGTGTTCCAGACTCACCTGTTTCACTATGTAGGAAGACCCAGGCTGACCCAGTATTGGACAAGGGAGGTTCGCAAACAGATTTACAGCGGAACGAGCCCGGACAACGGTTATGGCAATCATGACGAGGATCAAGGACATATGTCATGCGTCAGTCTTTTGATGGCTATGGGACTTTTTGAAGTGTCCGGAGGCGTCCATGAAAAACCTGTATATGACATTACAGCTCCCATTTTTGATGAGATTACCATTCAACTTCATCCGGACTATTACAGCGGCGGTGAGTTTAAAATCATTGCGAATAATGCTTCTGAGGAAAATGTATATATCCAGAGCGCACAATTAAATGGCACCCCTCTTAACAACTGTTGGTTCTATCATGAAGATTTCGCAAAAGGGGGGACCCTTGAACTTACCCTTAGAGATACTCCAAATAAAGAATGGGGAGTGGATGTACTGCCGCCCTCTGTCTCCGCCTCCGAGGATGTTCTAATTAGCGGCATAAAGCTGGAAAGCCAGACAGTTACTGATCTGGCCAGAAGGGAGACTTCTCTTGCGGAGATTGTACAAGGGGATATTTTAAGCTTGAATGCGCTTCCAGGTCAGGTTCTGGTTACGGCAGAGACACAGGACGGTTCCGAACTGAGTGCTCATGCAATTATTACGATTGCACCTGACCGCAGTACCAGAGGAGGAGGGCTGAAGGCAGATTACTATACCATTGACAGGGCATGGCCAGGCACAGGAAATCCCTATCCTTATGGTCTGACAGAGGATCACTATGTCTCAACGCATATCGGCCATGAAATTAATTTCGAAGATTTCAGGCCTCAGCTGGAAGCCTATGCCGGGACTGCTGATTTTGCAGGCGTACGCTGGACCGGATTTCTTGTCCCTGAAACAAGCGGGGAGTACAGCTTTAGCGTTACTTCAGACGACGGTTTTGTACTAAAAATTGACGACAAACTATGATTGATTTCTGGTGTCCTAACAGCGGGGAACCAGAGCTGTCACAAGGAACCATCCATTTGGAGGCAGGCAGGTTCTATCCCATCCAATGTGATTATTTTCAGGGAGATTATGAGGCAAAGATTCAGTTATTCTGGTCCGTTGACGGCTCCGACTATGAAGTGATTCCGGCTACCGCTTATTATCTTCCGGATGGCTATACCCCGTCAGAAAGCAGAGCAGAAGCGGTTACCATATCTTCAGATCAGAAGACGACACTGATCAGCGAAGGAGATACCTTATCACTACAGGCATCCGTAACTCCAAAAGAAGCGCCTCAAAAAGTCATCTGGTCTGCGGCCAGCCCTGCAGGAGGCGGTTCTTGCTGCAGAGGAAGCATTAGCGGATGCTTCCTCGCCAGAAGTACAGGTGACGAAAGCGTTTACAGAGTTCAAAACAGCCCTGAGTGGACTCTCCAGGGAAGCGGATCGAAGTGACCTGGAAAAGGCGCTGGAAGATAGTGCAACGTACAAAGAGTCAAGACTATCTGGCAAGCAGTTTTGCGGCCTTTGCGTCTGCTGTGGAACAGGCAGAAACGCTCCTTCAGAATTCTGCGGCCTCCCAGCGCCAGATTGACGATGCCCTGCAAAGTCTAAAAGTTGCTTCCAATCTACTTATCCAGCAAACGGCAGACAAAACCACGCTGTTAGCCGTCATCGCATCTGCAAAAGAACGCAAGGAAGAGGACTAGACACCGGAAAGCTATGCGAAATTCCAGGAGAAACTTGCTGCGGCAGAATCTGTTGCAACTTTAGAGGCTCCTCTGGTTAGCCAGGTTGAAAACGCGCAGACCGTTCTTGAAGATGCAGTCAAAGCCCTGGTTCCAAATAAAACCACAGTAGTGGAGATCCATTACGGAAGTCAGACAAACGAAAATGCCGTGACTGGCCGAATTGCAAATTATACAGACAGCAATATGGCCGCAAATGTGATCGTAGCGGTATACGATGATCTGGGAATTTTGGAGGAGGTTTATTCTGTGGAGTATCCGATTGGGCCAGGGGAATCTGCGGATGTAAACGTAGCTTACGGCATGCCGGGAGAACAGATAGAGGGGACGGTGAAGACCTTTGTCTGGGAGAAAGACACGAACATTCCCATGTGTTCTCCCTATCTGAAAGAGTAGAATAAAAATATCATGAAGTGAAGAAAGAAAAGAACGCCATTTAGACTGGTAAAAAAGAAACGCCGGGAACCTGCAAAAACATAGTGTTTATGCAGGCTTTCGGCGTTTCCTGTTCCCTCAGCCTACTTAAAATCACCTTGCAGGAGAAAAGAATTTTACTATTTTTAATAAGTAATGACAAATAATTGTATTTATTATATAATAAAAGCTCAGTGGAACCAATGGACATTAGGATTGTCACACGCATGAAAAAGGAGACAGATGATATCGATATGAGTATCTATGATTTACTGAATGACAAGCAAAAGGAGGCAGTATTTCACACGGAAGGCCCTCTTTTGATTCTGGCCGGAGCCGGCTCAGGAAAGACAAGAGTGCTGACCCACAGAATTGCCTATTTGATAGAAGAAAAGGGGGTGAACCCCTGGAACATCTTAGCCATCACCTTCACGAATAAGGCAGCTGGGGAAATGAGAGAGAGAGTGGATCGGCTCGTGGGATTCGGGGCTGACAGTATCTGGGTGTCGACCTTTCACTCTGCCTGTGTACGAATTTTGCGCAGATACATTGACCGGCTTGGCTTTGACACCAATTTCACCATCTATGACAGCGATGATCAGAAGACGGTCATGAAAGAGGTATGCAAACATCTGCAAATCGATACCAAGATACATAAGGAAAAGGCCATCTTAAACGCTATTTCCTCCGCAAAGGATGAGCTGATCACGCCCAAACAGTATGCCCTGAATCATATGGGAGATTTCCACAAAGAAAAGATTGCCAAGGCCTATGAGGAGTATCAGAAGCGTTTAAGAAACAGCAATGCCCTGGACTTTGACGATTTAATCATGAAAACCGTGGAACTGTTTACCAACTGCCCGGACGTACTGGAGTACTATCAGAATCGGTTTCGCTATATCATGGTGGATGAGTATCAGGATACCAACACGGCCCAGTTTAAGCTGGTGAGCATTCTGGCCAGCGCCCACAGAAATCTCTGCGTGGTGGGAGATGATGACCAGTCCATCTATAAGTTTCGGGGAGCCAACATCGAGAACATCCTGAACTTTGAAAAAGTCTTTGAGGACGCCCATACCATCAAGCTGGAACAAAACTATCGCTCCACCCAGAACATCCTGAATGCGGCCAATGAGGTAATCAAAAACAACATCGGCCGAAAGAGTAAGACCTTGTGGACTTCCAACGAAGAGGGAGAGCCGCTGACGCTGAAGCAGTTTTTAACCGGCTATGAGGAAGCGGAATACGTGGTGGGAGACATTGCAAAACAGGTGCGAAGCGGAACGTGCGAGTACCAGGACTGCGCCATTCTCTACCGCACCAATGCCCAGTCCCGTATGTTTGAAGAAAAGCTTCTGATGGCTAACATTCCCTACAAGATCATTGGGGGCGTAAATTTCTATGCTAGGAAAGAAATCAAGGATCTGCTGGCTTATTTAAAGACGGTGGATAACGCCAGGGACGATTTGGCGGTGAGAAGAATCATCAACGTGCCAAAGAGGGGCATTGGAGCCACCACCCTGGGCCGCGTACAGGACTATGCCATTGCCCAGGGAATCAGCTTTTACGAGGGACTGCGGCAGGCAGAGGAGATTCCTTCCATCGGAAGAAGCGCATCCAAAATCCAGCCCTTTGTCACCTTTATTCAGACCCTCCGCACTCAGGCAGAATTTCTCTCCGTGTCCGAGTTGCTGGATCAGATCCTAGAGCAGACAGGCTACATAAAGGAGCTGGAGGCAGAGGATACAGAGGAAGCCAGAGCCCGCATCGAAAACATCGATGAATTTGTATCCAAGGTGGTATCCTATGAGGAAGAGGCAGAGGAGCCATCCTTAAGCGGATTTTTGGAAGAGGTGGCTCTGGTAGCGGACATAGATAACTTGGAAGAAGAGAGCAACCATGTGGTTCTGATGACCCTGCACAGCGCAAAGGGACTGGAATTTTCCAACGTGTACCTGGCAGGCATGGAGGACGGCATCTTTCCAAGCTACATGACCATCACGGCAGATGACCCGGCCGAGCTGGAAGAAGAGAGAAGGCTTTGCTATGTGGGAATCACCCGCGCCATGAAGCATCTGACCCTGACCTGCGCAAGACAGCGGATGATCCGGGGAGAGACCCAGTACAATAAGCCCTCCCGTTTTATCAGTGAGATCCCCAGAGAACTGATCGAAAACAGCAGCCCTCTGAAAGAAAAGGTGACGGAAATTCCAAAGGAGACGGCCTACCAGCAGGCCAAAACTAGCTTCCAGGCCAAAGCTTTTGATCCAAAGCAGTTTAAGGTGCAGAAGGCAGATCGGCTGGAATACGATGTAGGAGACACGGTCAAGCACATCAAATTTGGCGTAGGGCAGGTGGAAAAAATCGTGGAGGGCGGTAAAGATTACGAAGTAACTGTAAACTTCGAGCGGGTGGGCGTAAAAAAAATGTTTGCCGCTTTCGCCAAACTGAAAAAAATATGATGAAAAATTCTTTTTTGTATAGTAATATTGACGAATTAGTGATATACTAGACAAAAGGAGTATCAAAACGATATGAGAAAGGACGGATGCAGCGATGAATAAATTCGAAGACTTTTTAGCAACCCTGCAGAAGAAAGAAGAAGAGCGAGAAAAAAATACCGTACTTTGGGTTCTGGCTATTATCGGGGCTGTGGCAGCTGTAGCAGCCATCGCCTATGGCGTATACCGCTATTTCACTCCGGATTACCTGGAAGATTTTGAAGACGATTTTGATGATGACTTCGATGACTATTTCGATGACGCAGACGATGCGGCCGATGAGACAGCAGAAGAAGCAGAGTAAACCATGAAAAATAAGAAAAATAAGAGGACAGATGTCAATGGGCACCTGTCCCCTTTTATGTAAAGGAGATCGCATGAAAAAGGGGCAAGTATTAGAGGGAACCATAGAGAAGGTTGTATTTCCCAACAAGGGAATTGTCAGCGTAGAGGGAGAGACGGAAAAAGCAATCGTAAAAAACGGTGTGCCGGGACAGCAGATTCGCTTTGTCATCCACAAGGCCAGAAAGAAAAAATATGAGGGCCGGCTTTTAGAAGTGCGAAAGCCCTCCCCCATGGAAGTGGAGCCAGCCTGTCCTCACTTTGGCATTTGCGGAGGCTGTACGTATCAGAACCTGCCCTATGAAGAGCAGCTGGCTCTAAAAGAGGCTCAGGTGAAGGAATTGCTGGATGGGGTAGTCCGGGATGCCTATGAGTACGAGGGAATAAAAAAAAGCCCCAGGCAGTTTGGATACCGCAACAAGATGGAATTTTCCTTCGGAGATGAGGTAAAAGACGGCCCCCTGGCTTTGGGAATGCACAAACGGGGCAGCTTCTACGATATTGTGACCGTGGGAGAGTGCCAGATCGTAGATGCAGACTTTCGGATGATTTTAGGCGCTGCTCTCAAGCATTGTCAGGAACAGGGCTGGGACTTTTACCACAAGATGAGCCGCCAGGGATATCTGCGCCATTTGCTGGTGCGAAAGGCGGCAAAAACGGGAGAGATCCTGGTAGATCTGGTCACCACCACCCAGCAGAACCCAGATCTGTCCGGGTTTGCAGAGTGCTTAAAAAAGCTTCCGCTGGAAGGACGGCTGGTGGGAGTGCTCCACACCGTCAACGACAGCCTGGCAGACGTGGTACAAAACGATGGGACAGAGATCCTGTATGGACAGGATTACTTTTATGAAGAACTGCTGGGACTCAAATTCCGGATCACGCCCTTTTCCTTTTTCCAGACCAATTCCCTGGGGGCCGAGGTCCTCTATGAAACGGCCAGGGCGTTTGTGGGGGATACAAAGGATAAGGTGATCTTTGATCTTTACAGCGGCACAGGAACCATAGCGCAGATCCTGGCGCCTGTGGCAAAGCGAGTGGTGGGGATTGAGATCGTAGAAGAGGCCGTGGAAGCGGCCAAAGTCAACGCAAGGCAGAACGGGTTGGAAAATTGCAGCTTTCTGGCGGGGGATGTGTTAAAAGCCATCGATCTGGTGGAAGAAAAACCAGATCTGATCGTGCTGGACCCGCCAAGAGATGGGATACATCCGAAAGCCTTAAAAAAGATCATCGACTTCCAGGTGGAGCGGATGGTTTATATATCCTGTAAGCCAACCAGTCTGGTGAGAGATTTGGAGGTGTTGCAGGAGAATGGGTATCGGGTGGAGCGAGTGGCCGCGGTGGATTTGTTTCCGGGGGTTTATCATGTGGAGACTGTGTGCCTCTTGGGCAAACGAAAACCTGACACTACGGTAAAGATTGGTATAGATATGGAAGATTACCGCAGAATCAGGGATGAGGAAAAAGCAGAATAGAAGCCTATCTGCCATTGAAAATAGTATACGGAATCGAAGTTGAGAAGCTGTTGATGCGTTAGAGAAAAACGTGTCAGCAGCTTTTTTGCGTTGGGCGCATGGTCGAAACTTCGAGGAGGTGGTGCCGTTGGGCAGAGAGAATTAAAAAATGGTGATGGAGGCAAGTCTGTAATAATTCTAAGGTCTGATCAAATCTGAAAGGAGTCAATTCTATGGCAAAGAAGAGTGTAAGAAATATGAAGGTCTGTGGACAGAGTGGTTATCAGTATAAGACGATCCCGTCTATCATGCTGAAGGGACAGTGGCTGAAGGACTGGGGATTCGAGATTGATGATGCGATTGTGGTGAAGTGTGAGGACGGGAAACTGGTGATTTCCAAGGTTGAAGACGAGCAGCGGGAGTTTGCCGGAGTGAGCCAGATGGTTGCGGAAGGCGTAAAGAAATACGGAAACTGAGAACGATAAGAAAATCAGAGTCAAAGGAGGAAGTGTACATAATGGGTAAGATTATGATGTGCGGATCATTTAAAGGGGGAGTTGGCAAGACGGCCAGCTCCTGGAATCTGGCGTATTGTCTGGCAGAGATGGGGAAGAAGGTTCTGGCTGTAGATTTTGACAGCCAGGCTAATCTTTCCACCTGTTTTGGAATTGAGGATCCGGCGACGGTACCGTTGACCATCGGGCATCTGATGATGAGTCAGCTGGAAGATGAGAAACAGCCGGATCCGGCGGAGTTTATTCAGAGAAGAAATGGTGTGGATTTTATTCCGTCATCCATGGTGCTTTCTGTTGTGGACAGCAGGCTGCGGATGGAGATGGGGGCAGAGAAGATGCTGGCAAGTATCCTGGAGCCGCTTAGGGATCGGTATGACTTTTTGATAGTGGATACTTGCCCTTCACTGGGATCGTTGACCATCAATGCGCTGGCTGCAGCAGATGAAGTGATGATTACCGTCAATCCGCAGCTCCTGGCTATGATGGGGCTTCAGGATTTTATCCGGACAGTAAAGAAAGTACGGAACCGGCTGAATGAAAGACTCCGGATTGCAGGTATTTTGTTGACAATGTGTGATGTCAGAACAAATCTCTGCAAGGTGATTACAGAATAGGTGATGGAAGCGTTTGAAGGACAGATCCGGATCTTTGAGAGCGTGATCCCGAATACGGTCAAGGTGGGAGAATCTATTTATTACAGTAAGCCGTTGGTGGAATATGCGCCGGGAAGCAAGGTGTGTGAAATGTACCGGAGCCTGGCAAGGGAGGTGGCAGGTTATGAAGGCGAATAGCCCGAAACGGAAGGTATTCCAGGATGCCTTGGATTTGCTGACGGAGGACATGGCAGTAGATAAGTCTGTGTCTGAAAATGGTATTCTGCAGATTGCTATTGATAAGATCACGCCGTTTCACGACCATCCTTTCCGGTTGTATGAGGGAGAACGCCTGGCTGATATGGTGCAGAGCATCCGGGAGCATGGAGTCCTGAATCCGGTGATCGTAAGACGTACAAAAAAGGGATTTGAGATGCTGGCCGGACATAACCGGGCAAACGCTGCCAAACTGGCGGGATTGAAGGAGATTCCTGCTATCGTGAAGGATAAGCTGACAGAGGAAGAGGCGTATGTTTATGTGATTGAGACGAACCTGATCCAGCGGTCCTTTACAGATCTCCTGCCGTCAGAAAAGGCGGCAGTATTGAAGGAACGGCATGAGAAGATTTCCTGTCAGGGGAGACGGAATGACATTGTGAAAGAGATTGCTGCTCTGGAAGGTGCATCACAGAAATCAACTTGTGGTCACAGTGACCACAAGTTAAGGAGCAGGGATAGCGTTGGAAAGGAATATGAACTGTCAGGAAGTTCTGTCTCCCGGCTGATGCGCCTGAATCATCTGACTCCGGAGTTTAAGGAACAGGTGGATGATGGAAGGCTGCCCTTTATGGCGGCGGTTCATCTGTCCTATCTGAATGAAGAAGAGCAGAACCTGATCTGTCAGGTTGCAGAGCAGGAAGTCAAGAAGATTCGCCCCAAGCAGGCGGAGCAGCTTCGGAAACAGAACGGGAAGATTGACCGGGAGGCAGCAGAGACTGTGTTTCGGTGTCCCGAGAAGTCCAGGGCTGAGAAGAAGACAGTCAGGATATGGATTGACGCAGGAGTTTACAATGCGTATCTGGCGGATGCTGGAGAAGCAGATGTTTCTGAAATCATGGAGAAAGCATTGAGAATGTATTTTGGAAAGGCGGTGTGAAGTGTTTTCAGAGAGGGAATTAAAGGGATTGGATCGGGGCTATTTTAACATTATTATGGCAAATGACTATGATCTGACATTGATGAGCAAAAATACCGGGCACTACTGGTATTTGCATAATCCGGAGTATCCGGAAGAAGGAACGGTGATCATATTTCATCGTCATAATGGACAACTGCCGTATCATCTGCACAGTAAAAGCAACACCCTGAGCCAGGCGGTAAAGCAGATCAAAGCTCATGATGCGTTCCAGTTGAACGGCCGGCGGCCGGTCCGCAGATGAGGAAGTATTATCAGACAGCACTGCAGGAGATGCCTGTGGTGCTGTCTGATTTTACGCCTGATATTGAGAAAAGTAAGTCTTTAATTTCATATCTTGTTATCGCTTTTAACTGATGTTCATTCTCGAGAAACTAAAGATTATTCGTTGTGAAAATTGAGGAGCTGTGATATACTGAAAATTGATTGATAAATTAGTTCCTGTAAAAGAATTTGAAGATGACGGACATGAGGTGTACGGCATGAAAATAAGCTATAAAAAATTATGGAAGCAGCTGATTGATGAAGATATGATGAAGAAAGATCTGCAGCAGAAAGCGGGGATCAGCTGGGCTACGATGACGAAAATGTCTAAGGGCGAAGTGGTAAGCACGGAAGTGCTGATGAAGGTATGTCAGGTACTGCACTGTAACGTAGGGGACATCATTGATTTTATTGAAGATGATCCGGAATAGAGCAGGGATTTTTATGGGACAGCAACCTTGTAATAATTAGAATGGGAATGTAAGGAAGGTAAGCAGCGGATGGCGGGAAATCAGATGACAAGCCCATATAAGGGAAGCGGCCAGATCACAAGAGAGAAATTTTTGTTTTATGAGATGCGGACTGCTGCAAGATTGATGGAGGAAGGGTTAAGTGATTCAGATGTGGAGGAACGGATCGTAGAGGATAATCTGTTCCAATACCCCACAGAGAAATCCATCCGACAAATGGCTAAGACTTGTATCCGGCGTCTGCATGGCCTTCAGGATGAAAGCCTGATAGCGGCAGTTGCGGCAATGCCTCAGGAGACAGCAAAGCAAATCTGTTTGTATGCGATGATGAAGCAGTATCGTTTGGTATGGGATTTTATGATTACGGTGATCGGTGAGAAATACCGGATGCAGAATTTCTCCTTCAGCCAGATGGATGTGAATGTTTTTTTCATGCAGCTTCAGGAACAGGATGATTATGTGGCTGGATGGAGTGAGAGCACGATGAAGAAAATCCGGCAGATTTTGATCCGGGTGCTTGCGGAGAATGAGTATCTGGATGACATCAAGGCGGATCACATCAATCCGGTATGGCTGAATCCAGTGCTGGAGAATGCCATAAGAAGCAACAACGACGACAGGGCACTGGCGGCGTTCAACTGCTTTTCATAGGAGGAGAACATGAACAACATAAACGAAAGATTGGATAATCTGAAATTGGAGATACAGAAGCCTGAGTTTCTGGAAGGTAAGGGACTCAGCAATGAGGTGAATATTCGTATTTTCTGTTATGATGCCCAGGATGAGATGATCGTCCGGCATTTTACGGAGCAGTTGATTGTAGATCAGTCGCTGGACTGCCATTTGGTGGAACGGAACCTGTATAAAGTGTTCTTGTCTATCTGTGATGATAAGCGTATTACGGAAAAGGCGGTGCAGATGGAAGAAAAAAAGGGAAAAGAGTTCTTGTTCAATAATCTGCAGAAGTTTGCCAATAATAAGAGCTTTGTGGAGAAGATGCAGTATCAACCGCATGAGCCGGGGGATGTGCTGCTTCTGACCGGCGTGGGGGAAGTTTTTCCGTTTATGAGGATTCATTCCCTTCTGGAAGCATTGCAGCCTGAATTTCCGGATATCCCGATTCTGGTGATGTATCCAGGAACGTATGACGGAAGATTTGTGCGTTTGTTCGATAAGCTGGAACCGAATCCATATTACCGCGCATTTAATATTATTGGAATCGATGGTTCCAATAATCATGTATTGTAGGAGGTACTGACAAATGAGAATACAGGAAATGTTTTATGACGACATCGACCGTAAAATCAATGGCGTCGTTAAGGTAGACCAGGATGCCGCTGATGTACTGAAGCAGGAAGTCAAGGAATATGTCATCACGCGGGATATCCGTAAGCACATGATCACCTTCTTCAATAATTATGCAGAATCTTTTCGGGAGCCGACAGCGGATGTGGGCGTGTGGATCTCCGGGTTCTTCGGAAGTGGTAAATCTCATTTCCTGAAAATGCTGTCATACCTTCTGGAAAACAAGGAAGTGGATGGAAAGAAGGTTGAGGATTATTTCCGTGAGAAGTTTGATGATGAGGCGACTTTCATGCAGATCGCAAGCGCGATCCGCGGAGAAACCGACACGATCCTGTTCAATATAGATATCGAGGGATCCATCAATAAGGATAAAACTGCTGTTCTGCGTGTATTTGCGAAGATGTTTTACAACTATCTGGGCTTTTATGGTGAGAACCTGAAGTGTGCGAAGATGGAACAGTTTATTGATAAAAAGGGAAAGACGGAAGAGTTCCGCAGAGTGTTTGAAGAAAAGAACGGTTCCCCATGGGTAGAATCCCGTGATGCCTTCGCATTCTTCGAGGATGATGTGGTAGATACTCTTGTTGAAGTGCTGGGTATGAGCGAGACCGCCGCTCATAACTGGTTTGACGGCACGGAGACCGTTGAGACTTCCATTGCTCAGCTTGTATCCGAGATGAAGGAATATGTGGATGCCAAGCCGAAAAATTTCAGATTGTTGTTTATGATCGATGAGGTTGGCCAGTATGTGGGCGACAGCATTGATTTGCTGATGAACCTGCAGTCGCTTGTGGAGAAGATTGGAAGCGAGTGCAACGGAAAGATCTGGGTGGTATGTACCGGACAGGAGGCGATTGATGAAATCATCAAGACCAGACAGGATCAGTTCTCACGTATCCAGGCGAGATTCAAGACCAGGCTCTCCCTGACGTCTTCCTCTGCGGATGAAGTGATCCAGAAGCGTATCCTCAGAAAGAAGGATGAGGTAACACCGCAGCTGGAACAGGTATATAATGAGAATGATTCCGTGCTGAGAAATCTGTTCAGTTTTAATTATTCTGCCGGTGATGCGGTTTTGGATATTAAAGGCTTTAATGGTCCAAGAGAGTTTGCAAGGGACTTCCCCTTCGTACCGTATCAGTTCATCATCATGCAGAAAGTATTTGCCGAGGTCCGCAAGCACGGCAATTCCGGAAAGCATCTGTCCGGTGGGGAGCGTTCCATGCTGTCCGGATTTCAGGAAGCGGCGCAGAAGATCGAGGATAAGGACGAGTTTGCGCTGGCGCCGTTCTATCTCTTCTACGATACGGTTCACACATTCCTTGACAGTTCTATCCGTCGGGTGATCGAGCGCTGCCAGAAGGCGGCTGACACGAATGCCGGCATTGAACAGCAGGATGTGGCCGTGCTGAAGCTTTTATATCTGGTTCGCTATATCGATGATATCAAGGCAAATCTGGATAATATCGTTATCCTGATGGCGGATGATATCCGCATGGATAAAATCATCATGAGGGAACAGGTGAGGGGATCCCTTGACCGCCTGATGAGTCAGAACTATATTGGACGCACGGGCGATACTTATAACTTCCTGACGGATGAAGAACAGGATATTCAGAGAGAAATCAAGAATACGCCGGTTGATACCGCGGCGATCGTGGAGCGTATCGCACATATGGTATTCGGCGATATTTATACAGCAAAGAAGTTCCGCTATGGCAAGTATGATTTTGCCTTTGACCAGATGGTGGACAATACCACAGTCGGAGCGGTGACAGGTGGTATGAGGCTGAAGCTTATGACCGTGGCAGCGGATTCTGAGGAGAAGGCAGAACTTCGCCTGATGACAGAATCCTCAGGCCAGGCTATTGTGGTACTGGCTGATACGCCGTATTATGAATCGCTGGAAAATGCAATGAAGATCCGCAAGTATGTGAAGCAGAGAAATGTGGCCCAGCTTCCAAAGACCGTAAGAGACATCATTGCGAATTATCAGAGTGAAGCCGATAAATATGAGCAATCCGCACAGACGGATCTGGCAGACGCCATAACCAATGCGCAGTTCTATGTGGACGGTGAGAAGATTGAGGTCAAGGCAGCAGCCGTTTCTTCAAAGGAAGAGGATTCGGTAAAGAGGGATTATGAGATCAAGAAGGGCAAGGCGAAGAGTGTCATTGACCAGTCCCTTGATTACCTGGTGTCCCATGTGTATAGTGACCTGGATCTGATCGTGGAGAACGCGGAATCGGATGCGGATATCCTGGCGCTTCTGACCGGCGCCGTCACGATGCTTCCGGGAACGGAGCCGAACAGGGATGCTGCTGCCAAGGTGGAAGAGTATCTGGAAATGCAGGATCGCAAGCACTTACCGACTTCCATGGCGGATGTTCAGAAAAGATACCAGGCGATCCCTTATGGATGGCGTGAGATCGATATTGCGGCTGTCGTGGCTCTGCTGATTGTAGGGCAGAAGGTAACAATCAAGTATGCCGGTTCCACGGTGCAGCCCAATAATCCGAAGCTTCCGGATATGCTCAGAAAAAAGAGCGAAATCGGAAAGACGCAGATTTCCAAGAGACAGGTGGTATCCGCAACAAGAATGAAGGCGGTCAAAGATTTTCTGCGGGATTACTTCAATCTTATGGATGTGCCTGCGGATGAAGACGGTCTGATTCAGTTTATCATTGATAAGTTTGAAGGCCTGCAGAAGCACTATGAAGACCTTCTGGCAAAATACGAGGGTCATAAGTATCCGGACAGGAATGTGGTCAACAATGCACTTCAGATTATAAAGGATGTGCTGTCACAGCAGAAGGATAACGTGGCACTGATCGAGCGTGTCCTTCAGCGGGAAGATAATCTGTATGATGTGCAGGACGCTATGCAGAATGTGGAAGCCTTCTTCAAGACACAGATTTCCGTATTCGATACAGCGGTCAAGTTTGAGCAGGATCTGAGGAATGACCTGGATTATTTCAAGAAGGATGAAGAGGCAAATCAGGCGCTGAACATGATCCGCCTGATTACTATGATTCCTTCCAATGGGAAGTATGATTACAAGAGAATTCCGGAATTGAACGCGCTGATGGCGAAGGTAAAGGCTTCCCATGATGCGATGCTGGAAGAAAAGCGCACAGAGCTTCTGGAAGTAGTCCGTCAGTGTATGGCGGAGATCCATCAGGCGTTAGACGATGGAAATGCGACAGCCAAGGCAATCAGCGACAAGGCTGATGTGTACTATGAGCAGCAGAAGGAAAAAATTGCGGAGACGACAAGCCTGGCATTGATGGAAGGCTTCCCGATTCCGATGTGGAATTACCGGGATGATGCTGTTTCCAAGATCGAGTTTAGCAAACGGCCTCCGAAGCCGGTTGCTCCGAAGCCCGCGAATCCTGTAAAGCCGGTTGTGAAGAAGACGTATAAGCCGATATTCCGTCAATCGCTTTTGAAGGCGGCAAGGCTGGAAAGCGATGCGGAAATTGATGCGTATGTGGACAAGCTGAGAGATCAGTTGAAGACATTACTGAAGGGTTCGGACGGTATCGAACTTAAGTGAGGCAGTAAATCTTTGATTTGTCTAGCTGAACCTATGTGGAGTTTAGTAAAGGAAGAGTCAACTTATGGATAAGAATGCGATAAAGAAATATGCGGTGTGGGCGCGTAAGGAGTTGATTGCGCGTGTCACACAGAAGGCAGAGCAATATGAAATTACAGAGAAGAAAACTACTCCTGCGGACGCGGATAGCATCGGCAGCAGGGTGCTTACTGCAGCAGAAAAGAAGCAGAGGCAGGCATTGATTGTAAAAATCAACCAGGATGGATTTGAACAGGTGATGGAAGAAGTGGCTTATACCTGGTTCAATCGTTTTACTGCGCTCAGGTTCATGGAAGTAAACAATTATCTGCCGAGCCATACCAGAGTTTTCACCAATGAGAATGGCGAGTTCAAGCCGCAGATTCTGGCGGATGCGATACAGCTGGATCTGGAAGGCTTGAATATGGACAAAGTTTTTGAGTTGAAGGATGCCAACAAGACGGAAGAACTGTATAAGTATCTTCTGATCACTCAGTGCAATGCTTTGTCTGGTATTTTGCCGCGTATGTTTCAGAAGATTGAGGATTATACGGAACTGCTTCTGCCGGATTATCTTCTCCGCGAGGGAAGTGTGATTGAGCAGATGATCGCATTGATTCCGGAAGAAGACTGGACGGATCAGGTTCAGATCATAGGATGGCTGTATCAATATTATAACAGTGAGAAAAAGGATGATGTTTTCGCAGCACTGAAAAAGAATGTGAAAATCACAAAAGAAAACATCCCTGCGGCAACCCAGCTTTTCACACCAGATTGGATTGTCCGCTACATGGTAGAGAACAGCCTTGGCCGTCTGTGGCTGGAGGGACACCCGGACGTGAAGGAGCAGTTCTTGCCAACTGAGGAAGAACAG
>CABSEG010000045.1 GCA_902476645.1 uncultured Lachnospiraceae bacterium
TCTATTATCCCATACATGGTCTGCTTTTTCGAGGTACGCACTATCTACCGTTTACTTTTCTACAAGCACTTTTGCCACATTGGGAGAGAGAAAGGCAGGCAGGGTGGGGCCCAGATGAATGTGTTTTACCCCCAGGTGCAGAAGAGCTAAAAGTACGATCACAGCCTTCTGCTCATACCAGGAAATATTATAGACAATGGGGAGCTGGTTGATATCGTCAAATCCAAAGATTTCTTTTAATTTCAGGGCGATCACAGCCAGAGAATAGGAATCATTGCACTGTCCCGCATCCAGTACCCGGGGGATATTTCCGATACTGCCTAAGTTTAACTTGTTATACTTATACTTGGCGCAGCCTGCAGTGAGGATAACGGTATCCTTCGGAAGGGCCTTGGCAAATTCTGTATAGTAGCCTCTAGAGTGAGCCCGTCCATCGCAGCCGGCCATGACGATAAATTTTTTGATGGCCCCTGTCTTTACAGCCTCTACCACCTGATCAGCCAGGGCAAGTACCTGATGGTGAGCAAATCCTCCTATTATTTCGCCCTGCTCAATCTCATCAGGGGGTGCGCAGCGCTTGGCATGTGCAATGATCTCAGAAAAATCTTTGATCTGACCAATCTCCCCGGGAATGTGTTTACAGCCAGGATATCCGGTGGCACCGGTAGTATAGAGCCGGTCCCGGTAGCTTTCCTTTGGCGGCACAATACAATTGGTGGTCATCAGAATAGGGCCATGGAAACGCTCAAACTCTTCTTTCTGCTTCCACCAGGCATTTCCATAATTGCCCACAAAATGGGGATACTTCTTAAAGGCAGGGTAATAATGCGCAGGCAGCATTTCGCAGTGAGTGTATACGTCCACCCCGGTTTCCTGGGTTTGCTCTAAGAGCATTTCCAGATCCCGAAGATCATGGCCGGAAATCAGAATACCAGGTCTGCTTCCAACGCCCAGCGATACCTTAGTGACTTCCGGATTTCCATAAGCTCTGGTATTGGCCTGATCCAAAAGTTCCATAGCGGATACGCCATACTTGCCGGTTTCCAATGCAAGGGAGAGATAGTCGTCTAGAGACAGGGAATCATCCAAAGTTGCAGCCAGGGCGCGCTGTAAAAAGGCGTCCAGATCTTCATTCTCCAAAAGCAGTACGTTGGCATGCTTGGTATAGGCAGCAAGACCCTTCAGACCGTATGTGATCAATTCTCTCAGGCTTCGGATGTCCTCATTCCGAGTGGAAAGTACACCTACATGGGCGGCCTTTGATTCAAAATCGTCTTTTTTTCCGGTCCAAAGAGCGGCCTGGGCAAGTCCGTCCGGGTTCCGAACCTCAGAAAGGAAAGACTCCTTGATGCTTAGGGTCTCCTCAATACGGCCGATGATATCCGCCTTGTCAAAATTTACATTGGTGATAGTGGTAAACAAATTCTGACCAATCAGATGATTGACGAAAACAGGAACTTGGGTTCCCTGACTGCGCAACTTTGTTGTGACAGCGGCTAACCCCTTTGTGACATAAACCAGTAAATCCTGCATAGCCGCCACGTCCGGCTTCTTTCCGCAGACGCCCGACTGGGTGCAGCCGGTACATCCGGCAGTCTCCTGACATTGATAACAAAACATCTTCTGTTCCATTTACAGCTCCTCCTCTTAACAGAACCGCCACACGTTTCCGGCTCTATTCCGGAAAGGCAGTTTTGTATTCGTTTCTTGACTTCCGAAAGGGAGTATACTATATTGAATTCCAAAAAACAGTTGTTATAACAACAAAAGGAGCATCCATGGATTTTTTATATTTAGCAGGAACTCCGCTCTTTTATGGGGCATCCCCCAAAGAGACAGAAGAGATGATTACCTGTCTGGGAGCAAGACAGAGACACTATAAAAAAGGAGAGGCGGTCCATCACATTGGTGATGTGATATCAACTGTGGGACTGGTAGTATCCGGAAGCGTCCTGATTGAAAACGACGATGTGTGGGGAAACCGAAGCATCTTAGACAAGGTGGAAAGAGGGCAGATTTTTGGGGAGACCTATGCCTGCATACCGGGAGAAAGGATGATGGTCAGTGTAGCGGCTGCCGAGCCCAGTGAGATTCTGTTTTTCGATGTGGGGAAAATGTGGAAGGTTTGCCCTAATGCCTGCCGGCATCATCACAGGCTGATTCAGAATCTTTTGATGATTTCTGCCCAGAAAAATCTGAACCTGTCCAGAAGGATATTTCATACTTCTTCAAAGTCAATCCGGGGGCGGCTGTTTTCTTATTTATCGTATCAGTCTGTGAAGTACGGCAGCCGGGAATTTGTGCTCCCATTTAATCGCCAGCAGCTGGCGGATTACCTGGGGGTGGACCGTTCCGCAATGTCCAATGAGCTTAGTAAAATGCAACGAGAAGGTTTGATCCAACTGGACAAAAATCACGTTCGGTTACCAAGAGATAACAGTGTGTCGAAAAATGACGAAAAGTTTGAAAATTTATACTATGATACTGAAAAATAGGGGTACAAAACCATGTGTATTTTTGTTATAATATATCAATATCTCCTAAAATACCCTGGATGAAGGATTGGTTTTGGCGGAGATATCCAAAAAGAAGGAAAGGAGGAGATGAAAAAGAAACGTGATTCTCATACAAAGAGATTGTAACTGGTGTTAGAAAGAGGAGGAAAGGAATGCAAAACAAAAAGCAGGTAATGAAAAAAACCGTAGCCTTTTTTATGAGCATGGTTTTTGCCCTGACAAGCTCAGGCCTGGATTCATCCCTGCGGCAGGGACAGGCAAAGGAGCCGGAAGCTGCCGTGCAGGAGGATGTGGCACGTGAGTCTAAGGCGGTGCAGTTAAGCGAGCGAAAGATACCGTTTAACGATGACTGGAAATTTAAACTGGTAAATAAGTACGATATCAATGATAACAGCGTACAGGCAGAGGCCCCGGACTATGACGATTCCGGATGGGAGTATGTGGAAGTCCCCCATGACTGGTCCATCTATGAAGAGTTTGAAAACACAAATGGAGTCAGACCCAATCAGGGAAGTCTTCCCGGAGGCGTGGGCTGGTATCGCAAGAGCTTCACGCTCTCAGACGAATTTAAAGATAAAACCATATCCATCCAGTTTGACGGCGTTCAGATGGTCAGCCAGGTATGGGTCAATGGAAAGACGTTTGACGACTGGAAGCAGTATTTAGGATATGTGACCTTTTCTTATGATATCACGGACTACTTAAATTTCGATGGAGAAGAAAACGTGATTGCCGTGAAGGTACAGACCTCCAACAGCAGCTCCCGCTGGTATACGGGGGCGGGAATTTATCGGAACGTGTGGCTGGTGGCCACCGATCAGGTACATGTGGCGGAAAACGGCGTTTATGTGACGACTCCGCTGGAAAAGACCCAGAATGCGGAAGGACAACCCTACGGTAAGTATGAGGAGATGGTAGATCCTGTAAAGGCTGGTGTGGATATTCAGACCGAGATCTCCAATGATACAAAGGAAACCAGCACGGTTACCCTGAAGTCTACCATCTATGACAAGGAAGCAGATGTGGTGTCTGTGGAAGCCAAGGATGTGGAGATCGGCGCCGAGCAGACTAAGACGGTGGAACAGTCGGTAGACGTGGATCATCCAAAGCTTTGGTCTACAGAGGATCCCAATCTGTATTGGGTGAGAACCGAAGTGATCTCGGGAGGCGAAGTGATCGATCAGACAGATACCCGCTTCGGTATTCGTTACGTTGCCCTGGACTCTGACACGGGCTTCTACTTAAACGGCGTAAATATGAAGTTAAACGGCGTGTGCGAACACTCTGATCTGGGGGCTCTTGGTATGGAAGTTTACCAGGCAGCCATCGACCGGAGAATCCGTACCTTAAAGAGCTTTGGCTGCAATGCCATCCGTACGTCTCACAATCCGGTATCACCGGAGTACATCGAGGCCTGCGATCGTCTGGGCATCCTGGTATTTGAAGAAGCCTTTGACCAGTGGCTGTACAGCAAAAACAGCGATGATTACCACAAATACTTTAACAAAGCTTCTGACGGAGAGACCGTAGTTTTTGATAAGACCAGCGACAACAACAGCATTCAGGTATACAGAGAAGATCTGGTTTCCAATGCGGAGCGGGATATCAAGGCTATGGTAGACCGGGATAAGAACTCGCCGTCCATCTTTGCCTGGAGTACCGGAAACGAGATCTATGATTCCAGAGAGAAACACGGCATGGATACGCTTAGCATGCTGACCGGATGGATTAAGGAGATTGACGAAACCAGACCGGTTGCTGCCTGCCCGCCAACCTGGGATAATTACGGGTATAATGACAGTCAGCAGGAAAAGCATCTGGCAGCAGCAGAGTTTTCTGGGTTTAACTATGCCCAGGGCCAATATGCAGGCGCACATCAGCGTTACCCGGAGATGAATATTTTTGGTTCTGAGACGGCATCAGCGTTCTATGACAGAGGAAATTATTCTGTGGGCGGCGGAACCAGAGAACCCAGCGAATACCCCACAGCTTGGAACTTTTCCTCTGCTACGTATTCCATTGAGATGACCAGACCGGATTATGTAGCCGGAGAATTTGTATGGACGGGACATGATTATCTGGGAGAGCCTACGCCTAAGAGCTGGCCTTCCAAGAGTTCCTATTTTGGAATCGTGGATACAGCTGGCTTTGAGAAGGATGCTTTCTATCTGTACCGGAGCGTGTGGACAGATATCCCCACCGTACATATTCTGCCACAGAACTGGAATTACAGCGCGGGACAGACCATACCGCTGTATATCTATACCAATGCGAAGAGTGTGGAACTATTCCTGAATGGAGAATCCTTAGGGGTTCGGAATTTTGATAAAGAGACCGCAAGCCCTGCATACATTCACTGGAGCGACAGCTTTGAGTTCCAGCCGGGAGAGCTGAAGGCCGTAGGGTATGACGGAGAAGATGCCACTGGAAATATAATCGCTACGGACGTGGTGCAGACCACCGGTGAGGCCAGTGATCTGGAATTGTCCGCAGATCGGGCTTATATCCAGAACGACGGACGTGACCTGGTATATGTGGAAGCGACGGTTGTGGACAACGCGGGAAATATGGTACCTGATGCGGACAACAGAATTACCTTCCAGGTACAGGGCGGAGAGATCGTGGCAGTGGATAACGGAAATGCCAGAGATCTGGATCCCTACAGAGGGGTAAATACCAGAAATGCTTATAATGGAAAAGCTCTGGTGATTGTAAAGGCCACAGAAGGCAGTACCGAGGATATTAAGGTGACCGCTACAGCCGAGAGCGACAGCGGTAGGATCTATTCCAATGAAGTGACGGTAGGCTCAAGAGTAGAACTTCCGGGAGATGGAACAGATGCGCCTGAGGTACTTATGCCTGAGGTTACAGTTGGTAAAGGCGTGGATGTGGAAACCGTACTGCCAACCACCATTGATATGCTCTACAGCAATGGTGTGATCGAACAGTCTGTGATCACGACCTGGAATCTGGAGAATCTGAATGTAAACGAACCTGGAGAATATACGGTAACCGGAACGGCGGATGGACTGAGTGAGCCATTTGAGTGTAAAGTTACGGTAAAAGAGATTAATCGTGTAACGGATGTTGAGGTGACGACCATTGTAGGAGTAGAGCCTTCTCTTCCAAGAACAGTTACCGTAGAATATGCTGACGGCACCACAGGCGCAGCAGTCGTGGAGTGGGATGAAGTCCCGGAAGAATCTTACGCGCAGACAGGTACCTTTACCGTACAGGGAAGTATTGGAGATGGTCTGACTGTAACGGCCAGTGTCGCAGTGAAAGAAGTAAAATCCATTGAAGAAGTACAGGCAGATACGCTGTTAGGTCAGATGCCCACGCTTCCAGGAAGTGTTGAAGTAACCTTCACGGATGATACCAAGGAAGAGGTAGGAGTCAGCTGGGCGATCAGCCAGGAGGATGTGGAGTCCGCAGGTGTGGTAAAGGTTACCGGAAAGCTTTTGGGAATCTTGCAGACAACTGCCACAGTCCGTGTACAGTATGTGGTATATGCCACGGATCTGGAGTGGTCAGAGACAAGCGGAGAAGTTGTGGCAGACCGGACGGTAGGAGGCAGTGAGTTGAAAGCCAGAGTGGATCAGGGAGGACCGCCAACTCCATATGACAGAGGAATCGGAACCCTGGCAGACTCTGAGGTAGTATATGATATCTCCGGAAAAGGCTATGACCGCTTCCAGTCCTATATCAGTCTGGGATTCGATTATGGCCAGGGCGCCCAGGGAGCCGTTGTATTCAAGGTATATCTGGACGATGAGGAAGATCCCGCCTATGAGAGTCCCGTTATGACCCATGCCACAAAGAATATCCTGGTGGATGTGGATGTAAGCGATGCTTCCAAGGTTCGTTTGGTAACGGAGGTTGGTATTCCGGAAGGCGGAGAGGCCTTTGATGAGCAGTTTAACCTGGGTGACTGGTGTGATGCCAAATTTGTATCCGGCAATCTGACCGTAGAGGAGGCTATGCCTGATGAAAACTTCTTCTATTATACAGAGTTAGGAGAAATACCAGAACTGTATGATACGGTGGATGTAAAGATTGATGAAGAAAACACAGGTTCCTTCCATGTGGAATGGCCTGAGTTTACGGCGGAAATGTTTGATGAAGCCGGCTATCAGGAGATGGAAGGTATCGTAACCGGTGTGAAGGACACAACAGTAAAGGCGAAAGTGATCGTAGATTACGAAAATGCCATGCTGGATGCCAACGTCCTGGATGCGATCGGAACCTATGAGATGGATGAGACGTTTAATTATGTCGATACTCCGGATGCCAAGGTGGACATCAATACCATGGATGATATTCATCAGAATTCTTCCCTGATTTATCAGTGGACCAGCAATCTGTTGATTGAGAATTGTACCACAAAGGATTATGGATTTAACTATGGCGTGTATCCCGACCCCAACAGTGCAAATCCGGAGTACATGATTGTACGCGCCCCGGCTATGCAGAGCTTCACGGTAAGAGGTACGGCATCCGATGACAGCAACGCAAACAAGAACTTTACGTTCTACACATCGTCTGACGGAAAGAATTGGACAGAGTTTAAGGACTATGAAAAGACGGCAGATACGTCATGGGGTGTATGGCCCAGCAGACTCTATACGGCAAAAGAGTTACCCACAGATACACATTACTTAAAGATCGCATTCCCAACGGGAGGCACATGGCAGTTTAATCTGAATGAAATACATGTTCAGGGTGGTCAGCATTCCCAGGAAGGTATCTATACGGTAGGATTGAATACGAATGGAGGAACACTTCCCGCGGGCACGGCAAATAAGATTTCTGTTAAGGATGGACAGGCTGTTGGAGAGCTGCCCACTCCGGAAAGAAACCGCTATACTTTCAAAGGATGGTTTACCCAGAAGGAAGGCGGAGAGGAAATTACCGCGTCCTATGTACCGGAAAAATCCGTGGTGCTTTATGCACAGTGGGAGAAAATCCCGGTAGAGGAAGAAGAGACCGTGATCTACTTTGTGGACAGTGGGGCCACGGAATTTTCCAGTGAAGGACAGGCCTTTGTGGAAGAGTGGGCAGACACCATTCAAAACACCAGGCCGGATCAGTCTTACAATGCATCCAGTGGTTGGGGATATACCAACAGTGACGCCGACGTACAGACCAATGGCAGCGGAGATGCCTATACTACCATCCGCCATTTCCAGGCAGGGCACAATGGGTTGACTTTAACATATAAGTTTGCGCTGGATGCGGGAACTTACGATGTGATCACAGGATTCTACGATCCGTGGGCTCAATATGCAGGGGACGACCGTCATGCCAAAATTACCGTGGAAGACGGGGCAAATACCGTACTTGCCACAAAAGAAGACTATAAGATCAGCGGAAACAAAGAAACTGTGACGCTGGAGGATGTTATGGTAGGCGCTGACGGAGATATCACGGTGAATTTCGCGCCGATTAAGAGCAACCCAGAGAACTTGGATAGCTGTGATATGTTGGTAAGCTTTATCGTTATCATCAAGAAGCCGGACAGCCTGACCAGACATAGGGTAACTTTTGACGCGCAGAATGGAACCGAGCCAACCTCCATCCAGGTAATCAGTGGAAATAAACTGATTCAGCCTGCAGATCCGGAGAAAGAGGATTATATCTTTGAGGGATGGTATCAGGACGAGGCTTTAAGCCAGCCTTGGAATTTTGATGAAGATACTGTGACAAAGGACATGACCCTCTATGCCAAATGGACTTTGGATCCCGAACTGCTGGCTACGGTAACTTATGTAGCGGGAGAAGGCGGAAGAATTGAGGGAACCGCAGTACAAACCGTCCGGAAGGGCGAAAGTACTGACCAGGTAACAGCCGTAGCCAATGAAGGCTATGAGTTCGTAAAATGGGATGATGGAAATACTCAGGCGGTAAGAACAGACGACAATGTACAGGAGGATGTAACCTACACCGCCATCTTCCAGAAGAAAGCGGGACCTGCTCCTGTGGAGAAAGTAACCGTAACCTATGTGGCCGGAGAAGGTGGAAAAATTGCAGGAAGCGCCGTACAGACCATCCAGAAGGGAGGAAGCACCTCTCAGGTGACAGCAGTAGCCAACGAAGGCTATACTTTCACCAAATGGAGTGACGGTGTGACAACAGCTCAGAGAACAGATACAAACGTAACGGCGTCAAAGACGGTAACAGCTCAGTTCAGCAAGAATCAGACTGTGACAGAGCCTGAACCGGAGGCAAAGAGCGTGAAGCTGAATGTGAAGAAAAAAATCACCATCGGCATGAAGGAAAAGGTACAGCTGAAAGCCAATGTACTTCCAGCAGACGCTTCTCAGAAGGTGACCTGGAAATCCAGCAAGAAATCAGTAGTATCTGTGACTGCAAACGGAAAGATCACCGGAAAGAAACGGGGAACGGCTATCATTACAGCAACCGCAGAAAATGGCAAGAAAGTAACCTGCCGGGTAACGGTAAAGAAGGCTCCAAAGAAGATTACTTTGAAGTCCAATGTAAAGACCAAGACTCTTAAGAAAGGGAAGTCATGGACGATGAAGGTACAAGTACCTGGAAAGACAGCCAGCTATAAGATCACCTTTAAGTCTAATAAGAAGAAGGTTGCTACCGTTAATGCCAATGGTAAGATTAAAGCCAGAAAGAAGGGAACCGCTGTTATTACGGCGAGAACCTATAATGGCAAAACGGTGAAAGTAAAGATTCTTGTAAAATAAGATACGCAGACGGAAAGGCGGAGGCGTTGCCACGTCGGGTGAGCCGATGGTAGTCAGAGCCTCCGCTCTGTCTTGGGACATCTGCGGCTTAGGAACCGAAGTAGAAAAACAGAGAGGAATCCGATTTTCGGATAACCTCTCTGTTTTGTTAAGGACAAAGAAATTGATAACTGGGAGTTACTTCCCTTTCTGTCTCTGGAAAAGGCATAGATTTTCCAAAAGTCCAAGGCAGGACTTTTTAGAAAGTGAGCAGATGACAGGAGGGAAAATTACGGATTTACATAAGAAGGGCATCCGTGTATAATGAAGATGCAAAACACAGATAAAACAGATATAGGAGGAGCATAAGATGTTAGATAAAAAGATTGTAGAACTGTTAAACCAGCAGGTAAATAAAGAGTTTTATTCTGCATATTTATATCTGGATTTTTCCAACTATTATTACGATAAAGGATTGAATGGATTCGGAAACTGGTATAAGGTACAGGCCCAGGAAGAGAGGGATCATGCGATGTTGTTTATCCAGTACCTGCAAAACAATGGGGAGAAGGCAGTGCTAGAAGCAATCGATCAACCTTCCGTAGAACTTTCGAGTCCCAAGGCAGTGCTGGAAGAAGGACTAAAGCATGAGCGGTATGTGACCAGTCTGATTCATAATCTCTATGATGCGGCTTACTCTGTAAAAGATTTTCGAACCATGCAGTTTTTAGACTGGTTTGTGAAGGAACAAGGAGAGGAAGAGAACAATGCAGATGATTTGATCAAAAAGTATGAGCTGTTTGGAGATGATCCCAAGAGCCTGTATTTGCTGGATAATGAGCTTGCCTCAAGAGTATATGCGGCACCCTCATTAGTGCTTTAATGGCAGCAGGAATGAAAAAAGACAGCGCAAAGAGGCAACAGAAAGCCACTATTTTGGCGATCCTGATTCCTGCGCTGATTTTAATGCTTTTGAGCCTTTGTGTGGCAGTATTTTGGAGCGAACACGATCCTCAGTTATATGTGAGGGAGACCCAGGCTCAGGCAGAGTCGTCTCCCCAGACAGAACCCGTTTCTGAGACAGAGTCTCAGACGCAAAAAGAAGATAGGAAGGAATTACAGCAGGCCAAGGGCGTACTAGAAGACATGACATTGGAAGAAAAGGTTGCCCAGCTGTTTATGATTACGCCGGAAGCTCTTACCGGGGTGGATCAAGCTACCGCGGCGGGGAATGCCACAAGGGAGGCGTATGAGAAATATCCTGTGGGCGGGCTGATCTATTTCGAACAAAACATCCTGACAGAGGAACAGTTAAAAGGGATGCTCTCTAATATGAAAGAGATCACTCGGAGGAAAAGCGGAGTGGCCGCATTCTTGGCAGTGGATGAGGAGGGGGGCACTGTCGCCCGCCTGGCCAATCAGGAAAGCCTTGATGTGGAAAACACAGGTTCCCCTGGAGAGATTGCAAAGGCAGGTGATCCGCAAAAAGCTTTGGAGGCTGGAGAAACGATGGGGAGCTATCTGAAAGAGTATGGATTTGATGTGGATTTCGCGCCGGTAGCGGATGTGCTGGACTCTGCCGACAATGAGGTGATTGGGAACCGGTCTTTTGGGACGGATGTGCAGTTGGTGTCCGGGATGGTAAAACAGATGGTACTGGGCTTACAGGCACAGGGCGTGAGCGCGGTCTTGAAGCATTTTCCGGGGCATGGTTCTACATCAGAGGATACCCATGAAAGCTCTGCCAAGACCGATAAAACCATAGAAGAACTGAAAAGTAAGGATCTGCTGCCCTTTCAGGCAGGGATAGAGGCAGGAGCAGATTTTGTTATGGTGGGGCATCTCTCAGCACCCGCGGCAGGAGGGGAAGATGTGCCGGCGGCTTTTTCCAGGACATTGGTTACCCAGGTGCTTAGAGAGCAGATGGGCTTTGAGGGGATTATCATCACGGATGCCTTGAATATGTCAGCGATTACGGAAGAAAATACTTCAGAGGAAGCAGCGGTAAGGGCCCTTCAGGCCGGAGTGGATATGCTGTTGATGCCAGAAGACTTTACAATGGCTTATCAGGGCGTATTGGATGCGGTGGAGCGGGGAGAATTGACAGAGGAGCGCATTGACGCCTCTGTGCTGCGGATTATGACGCGGAAGTTTCAGAAGCAGAAAAGCGCCTGAGAAGGAGCTGCATAAAGAAAAAGACTTGACTTTCATAGCAATCCTGTGATAAGATGGACAGGCGAATGGAAGTAGGTCTTTTTTTTATGCCTAAAATTCAACAGCCTACGCAAGCTGTTAGCAAAATACAAAGAGAGCGAGGTGGAAGTTGTGCGCGTTAGAATCACATTGGCATGTACGGAATGTAAGCAACGTAACTACAACATGACGAAGGATAAGAAAAATCATCCTGAGAGAATGGAAACCAAGAAATACTGTAAGTTCTGCAGAACCCATACAGTACACAAAGAAACCAAATAGTTGGTAGCAAAGGAGTGGCAATTATGGGAGATCAGGCAAAGACGGAAAAAGCCCCAAAGAAGAGCTGGTTTGACGGCCTGAAGTCAGAGTTTAACAAAATTGTCTGGCCAGACCGCAAGACGCTTGGTAAAGAGACTGGTGCAGTTGTCGCTGTTTCCATTGTACTGGGTGTGCTGATTGTCGTAATTGACTGGGCGGTACAGTACGGATTGGATTTCTTAATTAAGTAAGGGCAAGGGTGAGAAAATGGCAGAAGCAAACTGGTATGTAGTCCATACCTATAGCGGGTATGAGAACAAGGTGAAGGCCAACATTGAAAAGACGATAGAAAATCGTCATCTTGAAGATCAGATTCTCGAAGTCAGAGTTCCGATGCAGGATGTTGTGGAAGTAAAAAACGGGGCTAAGAAACAAGTACAGAAAAAAATGTTTCCCGGCTACGTGCTTCTGAACATGGTGATGAATGACGATACCTGGTATGTTGTGCGAAATACCAGAGGCGTTACGGGATTTGTTGGTCCTGGATCCAAGCCAGTGCCACTTACTGAGGAAGAGATGAGACCTCTTGGAATCAAGGAGCCGGAGACGGTGGTAGACTTCAAGGAGGGCGACACAGTCACCATCACAGGCGGTGTCTGGAAAGATACCGTAGGGGTGATTCAGGCTATGAACCACAGCAAACAGATCGTTACGATCAACGTGGAATTATTTGGCCGTGAGACACCGGTGGAGATCGGTTTCACGGAAGTTAAAAAGATGTAACAGAAAAAGGACGGCCCAGACCGTCAGATTCGTGGGAGGGAAACCCCCGCCAATACCACATAGGAGGTGCCAAGATGGCAAAGAAAGTAACCGGTTATATTAAATTACAAATTCCTGCTGGAAAGGCAACGCCAGCTCCGCCAGTTGGTCCCGCGCTTGGACAGCACGGTGTTAACATTGTTCAGTTTACCAAGGAGTTTAACGCAAGAACGGCAGATAAGGGAGATCTGATCATCCCCGTAGTGATTACCGTTTATGCGGACAGAAGCTTCAGCTTTATCACCAAGACTCCGCCTGCAGCCGTTCTGCTGAAGAAGGCCTGCAACATCAAGTCCGGATCAGGTGTTCCCAATAAGACCAAGGTAGCTACCATCTCCAAGGATAAGATCAGAGAGATCGCAGAGATGAAGATGCCGGATTTGAATGCAGCAACGGTAGAGGCAGCTATGAGCATGATCGCTGGTACTGCAAGAAGTATGGGGATTGTAGTAGAGGACTAATCGCGATTTTACGGAAACGAAGAACAAAGTGGGAGGGAACATCCCGCAAACACCACCAGGAGGTTATTTAATATGAAAAGAGGTAAGAAATATGTAGAGGCTGCGAAAGCCATTCAGCGAGGCAACCTTTACGATACAGAGGAAGCTATGGCCTTAGTAAAGAAAGTGGCTGTAGCAAAGTTTGATGAAACCATCGAAGCTCACATCAGAACCGGATGTGACGGACGTCATGCAGACCAGCAGATTCGTGGTGCCGTTGTACTGCCCCACGGAACCGGTAAGCAGGTTCGTGTTCTGGTATTTGCCAAGAACGCTAAGGCCGATGAGGCAACTGCTGCAGGTGCGGAATACGTAGGAGCAGAGGAACTGGTTCCGAAGATTCAGAATGAGAACTGGTTCGATTTCGATGTAGTGGTAGCTACACCGGATATGATGGGTGTTGTAGGACGTCTCGGTCGTGTCTTAGGTCCCAAGGGCTTAATGCCAAATCCCAAGGCAGGTACCGTAACCATGGACGTAGCCAAGGCTGTTCAGGAAATCAAAGCCGGTAAGGTAGAGTATCGATTGGATAAGACCAATATCATCCATGTGCCAATTGGAAAAGCTTCTTTCACAGAGGAGCAGTTAGCGGACAACTTCCAGACGCTTATGAGTGCCATTATGAAGGCAAAGCCAAGTGCCCTGAAGGGACAGTACTTAAAGAGTGTGACTGTAACCCCTACCATGGGACCTGGCGTGAAAGTGAATACAGCGAAATTTATGTAATTACGATGACGAAAACCGCCTGTACCCGTGTATATGTACAGGCGGTTTTTCTTGCGAATAGCCTAGGGAGGAACTTATGAAAGATTACAAAAAACATATAGGCCTTTGGTTGCTCTTTTTTCTCCTCTGTCTTTCTTCCGGCATCTGTGCCCAGGCGGGTCTGGTAAAAAAAGGGGGATACGAGTACTATGAAACCAGAAATGGCTATCTAACCGATGCATGGAAAACCATGCAAGGGAAGAAAACCTACTTTGACAGTCAGGGGTGCCGGGTAAAAGGAAGAGCCATCCGCATCAAGGGAGTGCGCTATAGGTTTGATAAGCAAGGGTTTCTAAAGCCGGGCCTTCGGAAAACGAAAAAGGGTGTCCGCTACCAGAGAGCCAATGGGACCTATGTGAAGAAGGACTGGAGAAAATCAGGAAAAAGCTGGTATTACTTTAATAAAAAGGGATATGCCGTTACCAATCAATGGGTAGACAACTACTATCTGGGGGAAGACGGCAAGATGAAGGAAAGTACCTGGGTGGGGAAAAAATTTGTAGACGCATCCGGGAAAAAGGTAACTAAGAGCAGCCTTTCCCTTTCCGCTCCAAGCGCCATTCTCGTTGATTACAAGACGGGTAAAATCATTTATCAGAAGAATGCCAATGTAAAAAGGGCAAATGCCAGCACCACGAAAATTATGACGGCCATCCTGGCATTGGAACAGGGGGATATGGATGACATTGTGACCTTCTCCACCCATGCGGCGAGCCAGGAAGCAGTGAAGTTGTATGCCAGGCCGGGTGAGAAATTCCGTCTGGGAGATTTGATGTATGCCATGTTGTTGCCTTCCTATAATGATGTGGCCACGGCCATTGGTGAACATATAGGAGGAAGCCCTTCCGGGTTTGCTGTTATGATGAACCAGAAGGCAAAGGAGCTGGGGTGCAAAAATACCACTTTTGTGACAGCCAGCGGGTTGGATGAGGGCAACCATGGGACTACGGCGGCGGATTTGGCAAAGATGGCCAGATACGCATTTTCTAAGAAAGAGTTTCGTCAGATCATTAAGACCAAGTCCTATTCCTTTTCCAGCACATCTTCCGGAAGAAGCTTTTCAGTAAGCACAACCAACGACTTTTTAGGAAGTATGGCAGGAGCGGCCGGAATCAAGACAGGCTATACCAGTAAAGCAGGACATTGTTTCGTGGGAGCCCTGCGGAGAAATGGAAGAGTTTATATTTCCGTAGTTTTAGGAGCGCCTACCAGCAGCGCCAGGTGGAGCGATACGAAAAAGCTGATGGAATTTGGAATCCGAAATTATGGAGCTTAAGTCCCAACAAGCAAACTTCTGGAGGAAAAAGTAAAAATAGTAGGGGACAAGACAGGAGTCCTGCGGTATAATAAAAGAGATAAGTTTGAGATTTATACGTAAACAGAAAAAAGATCATGCGAGGTATAAAATGAAAAGAAATGACATTCACAAAGTATTGATTATCGGTTCCGGTCCCATTATTATCGGTCAGGCATGTGAATTTGACTATTCCGGCACGCAGGCCTGTAAGGCGCTGCGCAAGCTTGGCTACGAAATTGTGCTGGTAAATTCCAATCCCGCTACGATTATGACGGATCCGGAGACCGCAGATGTAACGTATATTGAACCGCTGAATGTGGAGCGGTTGACTCAGATCATAGAAAAAGAAAGGCCGGATGCGCTGCTGCCCAATCTGGGAGGACAGTCGGGACTGAACCTTTGCTCTGAGCTTGCGAAAGCCGGAGTGTTGGAGAAGTACGGGGTAAAAGTAATCGGTGTACAGGTGGATGCCATCGAGCGGGGCGAAGACCGGATTGAATTTAAAAAGACCATGGAGAGCCTGGGAATTGAGATGGCCAGAAGCCAGGTGGCCTATTCCGTGGAGGAGGCACTGGATATTGCCGAGAAGCTGGGCTATCCGGTGGTGCTTCGCCCGGCGTATACCATGGGTGGTGCCGGAGGCGGCATGGTTTATAATACAGAAGAGCTAAAAACCGTCTGTGCAAGAGGGCTTCAGGCCAGCCTGGTAGGACAGGTTTTGGTGGAAGAGTCCGTACTGGGATGGGAAGAGCTGGAGCTTGAGGTGGTTCGTGATGCCAAGAACAACATGATTACCGTATGTTTCATTGAAAACATTGATCCTCTGGGCGTACACACGGGAGACTCTTTCTGTTCCGCGCCTATGCTGACCATTTCCGAGGAGGTACAGAAGCGCCTGCAGGAGCAGGCTTATAAGATCGTAGAGGCTATTGAAGTGATCGGAGGCACCAACGTACAGTTTGCCCATGATCCGGTTTCAGACCGAATCATTGTCATAGAGATCAATCCCAGAACCTCCCGTTCCTCCGCTCTTGCATCCAAGGCTACCGGCTTCCCCATTGCGCTGGTATCGGCTATGCTGGCCAGCGGTCTGACACTGGATGAGATTCCCTGCGGCAAGTATGGAACCCTGGATAAGTATGTGCCGGATGGAGACTACATTGTTATCAAGTTTGCCAGATGGGCTTTTGAAAAGTTTAAGGGAGCGGAAGACAAGCTGGGAACGCAAATGCGTGCCGTGGGCGAAGTGATGAGCATTGGAAAGACTTACAAAGAGGCATTCCAGAAAGCCATCCGGAGTTTGGAGAATGGAAGATACGGACTGGGAGGGGCCAAGGACTTTGGTTCCAAGACGAAGAAAGAGCTTTTGAAGATGCTGGCCACCCCCACCAGCGAACGGCAGTTTATCATGTATGAGGCTTTGCGCAAGGGAGCCTCCGTGGAGGAAATCTATGAGCTGACCAAGATCAAGCACTATTTCATCCAGCAGATGAAAGAGCTGGTGGAAGAAGAGGAAGAGTTAAAGAAACACGCAGGAGGCGTGCCGGAGGCGCAGGCGTTAAGGCAGGCAAAGCTGGACGGCTTTTCCGATAAGTATTTAAGCCAGATTCTGGGAGTGAAAGAGGAAGACATCCGCAGCGCCAGAATCCGGGAAGGAATCGTGGAAGCATGGGAAGGCGTTCATGTCAGCGGCACCCAGGATGCGGCCTACTACTATTCCAGTTATCATATCAAGGATGAAAGTCCTGTGAATACCCACAAGCCGAAGATCATGATCCTGGGCGGCGGTCCCAACAGAATCGGTCAAGGCATTGAGTTTGACTACTGCTGCGTTCATGCGGCCTTTGCCTTAAAAGAACTGGGATTTGAAACGATTATTGTAAACTGTAATCCGGAGACGGTATCCACGGATTACGATACCTCTGATAAACTCTACTTTGAGCCGCTGACCCTGGAGGATGTGCTCAGCATCCATGAGAAGGAAAAACCAGTGGGTGTGATCGCTCAGTTTGGAGGGCAGACGCCGTTAAATTTGGCTGCTGACTTAAAAAAGGCAGGCGTGAATATCCTGGGAACCACGCCGGAGACCATTGATTTGGCAGAGGACCGGGATCAGTTCCGGGCCATGATGGAAAAGCTTCAGATTCCCATGCCGGAGGCAGGAATGGCTGTGAATGTGGAAGAAGCCCTGGACATCGCAGGCAAGATCGGTTATCCGGTGATGGTACGCCCCTCCTATGTGCTGGGAGGCAGGGGCATGGAAGTGGTGCACGATGACGAGGCTCTGACTTATTACATGAAGGCGGCCGTGGGAGTGACGCCGGATCGTCCCATTTTGATTGACCGATTCCTCCATCATGCCACAGAGTGCGAGGCAGATGCCATCAGTGACGGTACACATGCCTTTGTGCCTGCCGTTATGGAGCATATTGAGCTGGCTGGCGTACACTCAGGAGACTCTGCTTGCGTATTGCCCTCTAAGCATCTGACAGAAGAACAGATTGCAACGATTAAAGAATATACCAGGCGTATTGCAGAAGAGATGCACGTGGTGGGTCTGATGAATATGCAGTATGCCATTGAGGACGGGGTGGTTTATGTGCTGGAGGCTAACCCAAGAGCATCCAGAACCGTTCCCCTGGTGTCCAAAGTCTGCAACATCCAGATGGTGAAGCTGGCCACGGATATCATGACGGCGCCCCTGACGGGAAGACCATCTCCCGTACCGGGGCTGAAGGAGAAAAAAATTCCTCACTATGGCGTAAAGGAAGCTGTTTTCCCCTTCAATATGTTCCAGGAAGTAGATCCTCTTCTGGGACCGGAGATGCGCTCTACGGGAGAAGTATTGGGACTTTCTGAAAGCTTTGGCGAGGCCTTTTACAAAGCCCAGGAGGCTACGCAGACAAAGTTGCCCTTAGAAGGAACCGTTTTGATCAGCGTCAGCGACCGGGATAAGCCGGAGCTTGTAGAGGTGGCAAAGGGAATGTATGACAACGGCTTCCAGATCATTGCCACGGGAAGCACTTACGATAAGATCGTGGAGGCAGGAATCCCGGCGAAAAAGATTGCCAAGATCAATGAAGGCCGTCCCAATATTCTGGATGAGATCACCAATAAAAAGGTGCAGATGATCGTCAACACGCCTGTGGGTAAAAAAGGAGCTGTGGATGACAGCTATATCCGCAAGGCAGCCATCAAGAACAAGATTCCTTACATGACTACTATGGCTGCGGCGAAAGCCAGCGTGCAGGCCATTCGGGCGGCAAAGCGGGATGAAAAAATGGGCGTGAAATCTCTTCAGGAGTTCCATAAGGAGATTCAGTAATCAAAAAATAAAAAAAGAAGCTCCCTTCCGGGTTGACAAGGAAACTTGCAAGCCTGGAAGGGAGCGTTTTTTGCCTTAGTTACTGGATGAGGTAGGCAGGAATGGACGAATCGCATCGGCTAAATTGTGGATGTTTCTCGTTTGAATCAAGACCGTTCCACTTCCATGAAATTCGTTGACAAAGCCTTCTCCAGTGGTAAATCCAAAGGTGCCGGACGCAGCATGAATATTGTAGTTCAGGGAAGCGTCCCATGCCACCACATGCTCGTTGTCAATGGTAATGGGACGTTCCGGAGTTACTTCCAGGGGAAGAATATCGCCAAAGGAAGATACCAGCAAATCACCGGTTCCCTGGGTTTCCATTACGAAGAACCCGCCTGTGCCTCCTAAAAAAGCCTTTCCCACATCCTGTGCTTTCATCACGTAATTGACGCTTTCATCACAGGCCAAAAAAGCGCCCGTATTCAAACGATACTGCTTTGCAGCCCCCACTTTCAGACAGTGGATTTTACCAGGGATTGCAGGGGCAATCCCCATGGTTCCCTGATTGCTGGTGCCCGTGGCATGTGTGATGAAGAAGCTTTCACCGCTGGTAAGGCTGCGGCCAATGGCGCTTAATACGCCGCCTACGCCCTTTTTGCCGGTGTTCATCTTTCCCTTCAATTCCACATCAATGATATACGCCATGGAACCATTCTCCACTTTCACGGTCTCTCCGGCCAGCAGGCTAATCTGTGCCAAAGGACAATCCGAATCACCTAAGATCTTATAATTCATAAACTTCCTCCTTACATACGTTAAGAAAAGGTGAGGTCCAATTTCTTTGGACATGAGTCAATGAAACAATTTTATTGTAACATGTTCTAAAGAAGGGAACAATGAAAATCCGTCATGAACTGAAGATGAAAATGGAACTTTTATGAAAAAGAACTTGACAGAAAAAGTACTTTGTGCTATTCTCTCTAAGAAAACTGCCGAAGACAGTAGGTGCCGTATGGCATAAGGAGAAAACGCCTACCGAGGAGTAATGAATTCTATATTAGAATGCGTTATGCCCTCTCTGTCTGTCAGACAGAGAGGTTTCTTGTTTGCCGGAAGTAGTTTCTTCCGTTAAATAGGCTTACGGCGGTACATCGAAATCTATAAGGAGGTGCACCATTTATGGCGAAAGTTGAACTGAAAAAACCAATCGTGGCAGAAATCAGCGAGAGCATCCAGGACGCACAGTCTGTAGTATTGGTTACTTACAGCGGAATTACGGTAGAACAGGACACTGCTCTTCGTAAGGAGCTGAGGGAAGCCGGTGTAGTATACAAGGTATACAAGAACACCATGATGAACTTTGCGTTTAAAGATACGCCTTGTGAGGCCCTGGCAAAGCATCTGGAAGGCCCCAATGCAATCGCTGTTTCAAAAGACGATGCAACAGCACCGGCAAGAATCCTTGCAAAGCATGCCAAGAACGTTCCCAGCCTGAAACTGATCGCAGGCGTGGTAGAGGGCAACTATTATGATGAGGCAGGCATCCAGGCGCTGGCAAGTGTTCCGTCAAGAGAAGAACTTCTCGGAAAACTGCTTGGAAGCATCCAGTCACCGATTACCAACCTGGCTCGTGTTCTTAATCAGATTGCAGAGTCCAAGGCAGAAGCTTAATAGTAAAAAATAAGATTAAATGGAGGAAATGAAAATGGCAAAGTTGACAACTGCTGAATTTATTGAAGCAATTAAAGAGTTATCCGTATTAGAGTTAAACGAATTAGTAAAAGCTTGCGAAGAAGAATTTGGCGTATCTGCTGCAGCAGGTGTTGTAGTGGCAGCAGCAGGCGCTGGCGCGGCTGAGGCAGCTGAGGAGAAGGATGAGTTCGACGTAGAGCTGACCGAAGTAGGACCGAACAAGGTTAAGGTTATCAAGGTTGTTCGTGAAGTAACCGGACTTGGCCTGAAGGAAGCTAAGGAAGTAGTAGACGGCGCTCCGAAGGTACTGAAAGAGGCCGCTTCCAAGGCTGAGGCTGAGGAAATTAAGACCAAGCTGGAAGGCGAAGGAGCAAAGGTTACCCTGAAATAATCAGGCTTTTGGCATAAGACAGATAAAAAGACAGAGGCGGGAATGACACTCAGAAAGGGTGTGGTTCCCGCCTCTTGGAGTTAAGGCAGCAGATATTAATATAATACATAGAAAAAAATTAACAAGTAAAAATTTTCCTTGACATTTGACTTTCCCTATGCTAGCATGAAAGATGCACTATTATCTAGGATTGTGCCCTAAGGGGTTACTATGCCCAAAATGCAATTTGGGAAAGAATGATATTTCTATAGAAAGAACAGGGGTGAAACGTCAATGGAGAAAAACAGAATTCGTCCGGTGAAAAGCGGAAAAACCTTCCGTATGAGCTACTCAAGACAGAAGGAAGTCCTGGAGATGCCCAACCTGATTGAAGTTCAGAAAGATTCCTATGAATGGTTTCTGAATGAGGGCATGAAGGAAGTGTTCGATGACATTTCCCCGATTACAGATTACAGCGGTAAGCTGAGTTTGGAATTCGTGGACTTTACCTTGTGTGAAGACGATGTCAAGTATTCAATTGAGGAATGTAAGGAACGGGACGCAACATATGCCGCACCTTTGAAAGTACGGGTGAGATTGCATAATAAAGAAAATGACGAGATCAACGAGCATGAAATCTTTATGGGCGATCTTCCGTTGATGACAGCCACAGGAACCTTTGTCATCAATGGAGCGGAGCGTGTTATCGTAAGCCAGCTCGTTCGTTCACCTGGCATCTACTATGCCATCGCACATGATAAAGTGGGGAAAAAGCTTTATTCCGCAACTGTAATCCCAAACCGTGGAGCATGGCTGGAATATGAGACCGACTCCAATGACATTTTTTACGTTCGCGTAGACAGAACCAGAAAAGTCCCCATTACTGTTTTACTCCGTGCCCTGGGATTTGGGACGAATGCGGAGATTATTGAACTTCTCGGAGAAGAACCTAAGATCCTGGCCAGCCTGACAAAGGATACCGCTGAGAGTTATCAGGAGGGCCTGTTAGAGCTGTACAAAAAAATACGTCCGGGCGAACCGCTGGCTGTGGAGAGTGCGGAAAGTCTGATTACCAGTATGTTTTTTGACGCCAGAAGGTATGATCTGGCTAAGGTAGGACGTTATAAGTTCAACAAAAAGCTGATGTTGCGCAACCGTATTAACGGAAAAGTTCTGGCCGAGGATGTGGTGGATATGACCACGGGAGAAATTCTGGCTGAAGCCGGTACGGAGGTGGACCGTGAGCTGGCGGACAGAATCCAGAACGCAGCCACACCCTATGTCTGGATTCAGACAGAAGAGCGCAACGTAAAAGTCCTCTCCAACATGATGGTGGATCTTAAAAATTTTGTGGACGTGGATCCCAAGGAAGTTGGAGTTACAGAATTAGTATACTACCCTGTTCTAAATAAAATACTGGAAGAAAATGACGATATAGAAGACATTAAGGATGCCATCCGGCGTGAGATTCATGAACTGATTCCCAAGCATATTACCAAGGAAGATATCGTTGCTTCTATTAATTATAATATGCATCTGGAGTATGGCCTGGGAAATGACGATGATATCGACCATCTGGGCAATCGTCGCATCCGCGCGGTGGGAGAGCTTTTGCAGAATCAATACCGGATTGGTCTGTCCCGTCTGGAGAGAGTGGTAAGAGAGCGTATGACCACCCAGGATCTGGAGGGAATTTCTCCCCAGTCCCTGATTAACATCAAGCCGGTGACGGCCGCGGTAAAAGAGTTTTTTGGTTCTTCCCAGCTGTCCCAGTTTATGGATCAGAATAACCCGTTGGGTGAGCTGACCCACAAGAGACGTCTTTCCGCCTTGGGGCCGGGCGGTCTCTCCAGAGATCGTGCCGGATTTGAGGTTCGAGACGTGCATTACTCTCACTATGGAAGAATGTGTCCTATTGAGACTCCGGAAGGTCCCAATATCGGTCTGATTAACTCCCTGGCTACTTACGCCAGGATCAATGAATATGGATTTATCGAGGCGCCCTACCGGAAGATCGATAAGACGGATCCAAAGAATCCAGTTGTCACCGAGGAGGTTGTTTACATGACCGCTGATGAGGAGGACAACTACCATGTGGCGCAGGCAAATGAGCCCCTGGATGAGGAAGGACACTTCATTCACAAGAATGTATCCGGCCGATACAGAGAAGAGACGCAGGAATATGAAAAGACGGCTTTTGACTACATGGACGTATCTCCGAAGATGGTGTTCTCTGTGGCCACGGCTCTGATTCCCTTCCTGGAAAATGATGACGCCAACCGTGCGCTGATGGGTTCCAACATGC
>CABSEG010000046.1 GCA_902476645.1 uncultured Lachnospiraceae bacterium
CCCTGCCGATAAACTGGATATCCTGGCATTCCTTTAACAGAGGAAACGCGGCTTTTACCAGGGCATTTCCCTTTTCCTCTTCTGCTCCAATGTTTACAATCCCCACCCGTGGGTTGGCGACCCCCACCACGTGCTCCATATAAATAGAGCCCATCTTTGCAAACTGCAACAAATGAGAGGGTCTTGCGTCCACATTGGCACCGCAGTCAATCAGCAGAGAAACTCCTGTTTTGGTGGGAATCAACGGCGCCAGAGGCGGCCTTTCCACTCCCCTGATTCTTCCGACAATCAACTGACCGCCTACCAGAATCGCTCCGGTACTTCCGGCGGAGACAAAGGCATCTGCCTCCCCCTTTTTCACCATATTCATCCCCACTACTATGGAAGAATCTTTTTTCTTTCGAATGGCCATCACAGGAGGCTCTGCCGTCTCTATCATTTCACTGGCAGGTACTATCTCTACCTGTTCCTTGGGATAGGCGTATTTTCCTAATTCCTGTTGGATCGCTTCACTTCTTCCCACAAGATACACCAGGATGTCGTTTCTGGAATTCACAGCTTCCACAGCACCTTTTACAATCTCCCCAGGCGCGTGATCGCCTCCCATGGCATCAACAACTACCCTAACCTTTTCCTGCATCTTAGTTCCTCCTCGCATATCTATACAATACTATACTAAACATCATTCTAAAAATCAAGTAGAATTTGGGAAGTCCGAAAGCCCGCTTCCCTAGACAGACAGTACCTGCCTTTCTTTCATAATTTACTTTGCATAGTATTCTGCCCACTGTGGTTACAGATCAGAATTCTGCGTTGGCACGCGCATAGGAATGCCTGAAAGGGAAGGTGAAATAATTCTGATTTTAGCGAAGAATTGAAAAATATTTTAGATGAACAGTCTGCCCCGGAAGAGCCGGATGCAGTTTGGTGTTCAGATATCATATATATATGAACCTTTGGAGGTTTTGTATACCTGACAAGTACTATGGATTTGTATTCAAGAAAAATAATAGCCTGGGTACTTAGTGATACTTTGGAAGCAAAGTGTTTTCTCACAATCCATACCAGTACTGTCTTTGTTTGCATTTACTCTTTTATTTTTCATATGTCATAAACCTGTATCTGTCGGACATAAGAATCGATATAAAAAAGACAGTCCCATAAAGAACCAAGGCTAGGAAAAAGCCTAATTTTTATGGAACCATCTTTTTAGGTGTTAAGGGGATAAAATCGGTATTATCCGTCCCGTTAGGTGAGATAAGATTTTTGGATTCAAGCGCTTTCTACATTTTTTCTGCTCTTTTTTCCTTCGCAATTCTTGATCTTGCCGCGCAGGGAGCGGCGGTATTTCATGATATTGCCATTAGCGCGTCAGAGCTTGCCCAATTGTAATCAATTCGTAGTAAGCATAACTCCAATTCTAAATTGGGCTATTTCTTAAACGCTACACCCCTTTTGTTTATCCTATAGTTTTTTTTGCCGACCTTTACAGATTTCTTATTTTTGAGAACTGCACCCTTTTTATTGACAATATACGACTTTTTGCCAACCTTTACAAGCTTATTTTTCTTACCTTTGAGAACTATCCCCTTCTTATTAACAATATAGGATTTTTTTCCGACTTTTACAAGCTTATTTTTCTTACCTTTGAGAACTATCCCCTTCTTATTGACAATATAGGATTTTTTTCCGACTTTTACAAGCTTGTTTTTATTTCCCTTTATTACTATTCCGAGCTTATTTACTATATAAGATTTAGACCCTATCTTAACCAGTTGATTCCTTGTTCCGGTCTTTACTCTCCCTTTTACTACTGCGTACGTCTTGCCTGATACCGTAACGAGCTTTGATCCTGTTACAAGCTTTCCGTCCTTATAAATTACTGTTTCATTATCAATTTTGACCGTACCCGAGTCTGGTGTATCTTTGATTGTATTACTGTCATCAGGCTTTGCAGAAGTACTAGACGGAGTCACTTTAATCACATCATTGGTGCAGAAATAGTTGTATAACCCAGTCTTCACAATAGTGGTCTCATATCCCTTTGGAATCGCCTGAACATCGTCAGTAATATTTCTCATTCCCTCTACAGGAGATACAACTTTTGCGGAAAACTTCGTGCTGCCGAAATCTTTCGCTGTCATTTCAACACCGAGGGCCTTGTAGACAGAATACCAAGGCATTCCTGCTCCGCCTTCTGGGGGAAATTTGATCTCATCTTGTCCCCAGTAAAAAGTTTCTCCTCCCTTTTTTAGCACCCTCATTGTATCTATTTCAGCTTTTTTTGCGACTATCCTTTCCTCAGTCACCGTATATTCCGAAGGCCACGCTTGGCATCCCTCGATTCCTTCAACCTCGTTGGCAAGATATTGATTTCCGCTGGAAAGGCCATCCACTTTTACCAATTCATAAATCCAGGCGTATTTTTTCTCATATTCTCCAAATCCAACCGAGCCAAACTCAATGCCGTATTTCTTGCCATCATTACCTTTAGTGGCAACCTGCCATGTTTTTGCGGCATATCTTGCTTCTGTAACAACATTTTCAGTCAGTTCTCTTTCCCCTTCCACACCGGATCCGGGTGTTAGAGCAAGCTTTGTTTCCAGATTGCCTGAGAACGGGATAGTTTTAGATGTTGTTGCGATAAACTCTGCCGAATAGGTGTTTATACCTGGAGCATCGGGCATCTTATATGCCGTCACAGTGGCCGTGTGACCGACTTTAAGAGTGCCAGCTGTTCCCTCCGCCATGAACTGGATGGCAACGCTGGACTTTTTGTTTTCATTGATAGTCAGGGATCCATCACCGATAATTTCCAGGTTGCCCCCCCAGCCAAAGCCCCATACCACCAGAGCAGAGATACTGTTTTTGCCTACCAGTCTAAGCTTCAAATCATCGCCCATCTCGTTGGTGTTTAGGCTTGTATCTGGATGGTTGTAGTTTGTCAGGGTGATGGTGTTGGTGGACTTATCATAGGCAGCACCCTCTACCTTGTCTGATTTTCCGCCGCTGCTGTATAGAACTTGAGACGTATTTCCCTGAATCAGCTGCACCCAAGCCGCACTCATTTCACCGGACGAAGGACCATTATTTGCCGCAAGTACTGGAACACCAAACATTTCCAGGGCCATGCAAAATAGCACCAACAGTGCAATTATTTTTCTTTTCACATTTTTTTGTTCCATAATTTGATTGTTCTCCTCGTATTATAGAGTAGTAGTGTTTATAGACCCTCTCCAAGGTCTGTATGCTATACTATTGGAGATGCTGTAAGTTGTTTTTTCCCAAACACTGATGGTTTTTAAAAGGCTACCACCACCGTCTCTTAGTATAGTATTAGTCAAGTAAATGCCGCATGACGGTTTATTTAGAACGAGCTTACACTTGCAAGAAGAAATCTCGCCGCGGTTAATATCATTTTCAGTTACCTTGCGTCTCATATTTAACATACCAGTTTATCGGCGTACAGGATGCTCTTTCAGGTTCTCAAGGATGTTATCCCCTGTACTGAACCTAAGGTACTAACGTTGTCCCTGAGCATCCAGTAAACGCCTTGCTGCCGCTTGGCAACTTACAGCAGGTAGCCTCCGTAAAAAGTCATCCTGCTCGGAAAATTCCGCTTAAATTTTTTTAATCTTAACTGTTTTACTAATACCAGCCTTTCTCAATATTTTTTTGTATGCCTTATATTTTCGTCTCGGTACTCTTATGATTGCTTTCTTATTGATTCCTTTCAGCGCGTTCTTTCCAAAACTCTTTGCATTAAGCTTTGTAGACATAATGGTAATTGTTTTAAGATTCGAACAACCGCGAAACGCATTTGCGCCAATCTTATTTACATTCTTTCCAATCGTAACCTTTTTGAGCTTTTTGCTATTTTTAAATGCATTTTTCTTAATATTTGTTACCCTATATGTCACGCCGTTCTTTTTAACGGCCGCCGGTATCTTTATCTCTTTGGCTCTCTTATTAACTGCATTTAAAGTTAACATACCCGAACGGTCTACCTGATATTGGTTCTTTTTATTATCCATTATTTTTTGTCCCGCCCGTAATTCTTGCTTCTTCGTTTCCTCTTTGGACGGTACCGGCGTCACTCCCAAATCTGTCGGTTTGGGGCTCGGATCTGTCGGTTTGGGACTCGGATCTGTCGGGCCTGGGTCTGGATCTGTCGGGCCTGGGTCTGGATCTGTCGGGCCTGGGTCTGGGTCTGTCGGACCTGGGTCTGGATCTGTCGGACCTGGGTCTGGGTCTGTCGGACCTGGGTCTGGGTCTGTCGGACCTGGGTCTATCGGTTCAGTGCCCTCAATATAGGTAAAGCCGTTCGTTTCCGCATAATCGCGTGCATCTTGAGTAACACCGTACACAACAAACCTTTCATTTTTATTCTCTGAGTAGCTTACTTCTCCCCAGCCACCTCCAGCGAAAGTATAAAACCCATATCCAAACGCTCTTTCGCCAATGCTAGTCAACTGCTCCGGAATAACAATATACTCTATCGGACAGTTAAGGAAACATTTGTTGCCTACCACCGTAACTCCGTTTCCAAGATTTACATCTACATCATGTGTAAGCTCGCTATTTGTTCTAAAGGCAAACGCTTGGTCACCAATGTAGGTTACACTGTCCGGTATATGAATTTCCGAAAGGAAACAGTTAAAAAACGCATACTGTTCAATACTCTCTATTCCTTCTGCCAGCTGTACATTAGTCAGGCTCGTGCAATCTGAAAATGTGCTTTCTGGAATCGTTTCCCAAGAAATCTCCGGAACATCAGATAACGCTTCACAGCTTGAAAACACATAAGTTCCTATTTTTTGCAACGCAGACGGCCAGCTATGTACCGTCTCAAGCTTAGTGCAGTACGCGAATGCCGATGCTCCTATCTCGCTAATTCCTTCGGGAAACGTAAGCTCTCTGACTTCCGTTCCTCCAAAAGCCCCCTTCCCAATTGAGGTGAGAGTACCCGGAAAATGGATTTCCTGAAGTTTTGTACCATAAAAAGCATATTCTCCGATACTCTTCAATTGTGATCCCTCCCCGAATGTAATGGATTCAAGGGGCGGGGCAACATAAAGCTGCGGCGCATTGTCTCCGTGATTAAAGCTAAATGCCCAATTTCTTATTTCTGTTACACTGTCTGGAATTTCAATGGATTTTACTTTGGTTGATGCTAAAAGCAGCTGCGGAATATATTCTATCTGGTTTGGAAGATCAATATAAGATAATGCCTTGCAATCCGCAAATACACCTTGCCCCAGTTCTTTGACAGAATCTGGCAGGCTCACCCGCAGCATCGGCTCTGCCCCTCTAAAAGCAAAATCTCCTATACTCTCCACTGTGTCTGGAAATTCAATTTTAGAAAGATGACTATTGTAGTAAAATGCCTTCGCCCCAATAGTGGTGACACCGTCTGGAATCTGTAAATTGGTGATATCACAGCCTGAAAACGCACTTTCGCCGATAACCTCAAGCCCCTCCTGAAGACTGATACTTCTCAAAGCCTCGTCTCCGTCAAAAGCATGGTCGCTGATTGTGCGCAGACCACTTCCGAAAACCACCTTTGTCAGCAAATCCGACCTTCCAAATGCATACTCTCCTAATGTTTCCAGAGTATCCGGAAGCTCTAACTCGGTTATGCATGTATTATAAAACGCACTATTTCCAATCTCTTTTACTCCTTCTAAAAGAGTTATACTTTCCAAGGTGGGGTTAAACTGATTATAATAATCCGGCGAAAAGGCAGACTCCCCGATGCTTTCCGCGCCGCAGACCACCTTTTCCAGAGGCGCCCCCTCAAAAGCTATATCACCTACTGTTTTCACACTTGTAGGAATCGTCACTTCTGTCAAGTCCGTTCCCGAAAACGCGCTGCGGCCTATTGAGGTTAGGGTATCAGGGATGATCAGTTTTTTGATAGGTAAACCCTCATAGGAACGTTCTGATACCTCTGTAACGCCTTCTAACAAGACTAATGTTTCCAGAGAGATCATATCAGACAGACTGATTCTCTTAGTAATGGGCGTTCCTACATATAGAGTCTCAATACCAGAACAGTCATCCAAAGCATTCGTAGCGCATTCCACAAGAGATTTTGGCATATACAAATAAGTTAATGAGGTACAATTCCTAAAGGCATAGTCTCCGATAGTCCTTAATGTTTCCGGAAGATCTATCCCGCTTAAGTCTCCGCACCCATCAAAAGCATATGACTGTATGGAAAGCAACTTTGAGGGCAGCTGAACAAATTCCACATTGGAATTTTTAAACGCATTTTTTCTTATGACTGTAATGGGGTATGTAGTGCTGTTGCCATTCTCCCCCACAACATCGATCTCATCCGGAATAATAACCTTTGTCGCGGATCCTGTATACTTCTCAAATATTATCGCGTTCCCTTCGCCAGTACCAGTAAGAGAATATACAAAGTCCCGGCCCTCCACTAGCGTTATGGCATCCTCTGGAACGGGCGTTCTTGGAACCTCTGTTCCCCCCTCATCAAAAGCATATACGTCTTTTGTTCCCACAGCCAAAAACATCCATGATATTATCATAAACGCACATGCCAAAATAATAGCGCCGCCTATTCTTTTCTTCTTTGCTACCATGATATACGCCTCCTTTCTTACTTTCATAATATGTGTCTCCTTTCCTTGCAGATTGATTAATGAGTGTTTTTGTGAAAATCTTAGTATCATCTTAGCATCACTCTCCTCAAGATATAAGCTTACATTCATACCTTTTTTATTTTCTTTTCCAATTATGTCAGTGACAAAGCGGAAACACTTTTTTTCAAAAAGAAAACTAAGGAATATCATCTTCCTCCGAAATCCAGCTATAATAAAAATGCATCAAACCAATTCGTCCCCTTGTCCCTGTTTGTTCATTTAAATGTTCGACATGTCTGTAAAAGACTGTTCGTGACATAGCGAGTGAAGCCGCAACCTCACTCACACTTTTGTTGACAGTAAGAACCGCACTAAGCACCTCCTGTTCCCTCTTTGTCAACGCAAATCTCTCTGAGAAAGCTAAGAATTTTTCTGACTGTTTCAGCCTGCCGCCATCTGCAAGAGATTTCTTCATTATATATCTTCTCTCAGTCATGTAGGCGTTCATTACAACGCTGAGTGCCGCGAACAAAATCAGAACAAATACAATAGCAGCGATACCGCCACCTCCCGATAGGACTTTGACTGAGCACCTGGTCAAAACCGCGGCGCTCATATTATTTACAGCTCTTCCCAACCCCGCCCATAATGCCGGATTGCTCATATATCCGGAAATCTCTATGAAGCCTGTTGTAAAAAAAACCGCAAAAAAACCTGAAGCAAGATAAAAGATAATCAGTCCTACTAGAAAAGGCGCCCCCATATTCAAGGCAATAATGCATAAAACAGATAGTATTGTTACACAGTACATAATAGTTCCCATATACTTTCTTTTTTTAATGTCAAACAGGAAACCAGCCGTCACCCCACTAAGTGCCAGAAAAATCCTGGGCCACTTTCCGATATCTTCAGTTCCCTGCGCATGAGCCATGGTGACTGCATTGTCTAATGTGCTAAAAATAAATGCTATAAATGCCACAAGAACGGAAAGTAGAATTCCTGCCGCCAGCCTTTTCCGCTTAAAGTCCGGCTCGATTTTCGCCCTCGTCTCATTTTCCTTTCTTTCTATCTCCATGGATCCCGACTTTTTTTGTCCATTTTTAATTGCCAGCAACGTTAAGCCAGCTAGACTTGCTGATAGCAACACAGCCTCCACAAGTTCATAGTCAACCAAATTATTATTGAAAAACTGAAGCAGAATTCCAAAAGCATAAGCGATTCCGATCTGACGCGCCAACTCTTCCTTTTTTTCTATAAATATAGCGGCCATATAATGAAAGGCGCTGCCTAAAATCCCTAATAATAAAAATAAAGTCATTCCCACCGCCACGACTATGACAGGTGATCTATGTCGTCCGATAATTAATATACAAATAATTGCCATAAGTGTTAAAAACAGATAGAAAAGATCTCTATATTTAACCTTTATACAACGTATAACAAAAGAATACACTAAAAATCCAATAGCGCTCGAACCCAGAGCATAGTTCTGCAAGATAACGGTCTTATCATTTCTTACAAAATCAGAAACTCTATTCACAAATAAGTATTCTGATCCCAAAAATATAAATGTAAATCCCCCCAACAGTAATAACACACAGATGCACATTTTTTTGTTTTCTCTAAAACTTTTCATAAAAGTCTATTCAGTCCTCCTCTTAGAAAAATAACTAGAAACTATTGCAATTATTTTAGCATGCCTATATAATAAAGTAAGTGATATTTCCAAAAAAGTCAATGCTGGAAAAGTGATAGTGTGAAAGAACGTAGGGGACAGACTAAAATGGAGCACTGAAACAGGCTGTTGAAAAATAACTATTTGAAGCAAGGTCGATTTTATTGAGATATGGGAAAAAGCAAGAAGAGACTCTTTTTTACACGGTATAAAACTTCCCAGAACAAGCCCGAGCCTGAACAGATCCCCATTTGGAATCCTCGGCATCGTTCTTATTCCCTTTGACAGTCAATCTTCCCCTATACAGAGTTTGCGATGGTAACGTTGATTTCAGAAAGGATCTAACAGCCATTTCTTAAACTTAAGAATAGAATTGTTGAATGTAGAGAAACGTTTTTCTGGTAAGAAGGCTGGATTCTGGAAGCAGTTTTGATGATGGTGGCAACGAGAAAAGATTTTTGAACATCGACGCGGCGGCAGGTCTATAAATTAGTGCTTGAAAAGCGGAACTTACGCGGATTTTTATGCTATCTAAAACGGGAGAGTTTCTACGACTCACCTCACCGTGCTTTGTATTGTAGCTTCTTACATTAAGTATAGCGCAAAATATGGATTACTATTTGTGCCGCCAACTGAAAGGCGGCGGAATGGAGATTTTTATGGAGTTTAAAGATAAACTAAATGAATATCTTAAAGGTCTCGGTTGTTCTGCGAGAGAACTGGCAAGCCGCTCACACTTATCCCCAAGTACGCTAAGCCGTTACCGCTCTGGGGAACGCCTGCCCGATAAAGAGAAATTAAGTCATCTCGTACAGGGGATTACATCTATCGCAATGGAAAAGAATGTCCCTGGTATAACTCAATCAGAAGTGGAGAAATCCTTTAGTAGCTGTATTAATAATTTTGACGTGTTTAAAGAGCTATCACATAAATTTGATACACTTCTGTCTTTGTTAAACATAAACGCTACCGAGTTATCTCATTTCCTTCATTATGATGCCTCTTATATATCTCGAATTCGTACTGGCAGCCGACACCCTGGGAATCCTGAAAAATTCTCCGCTGCAGTGGCATACTTTGTTGCCCATAGATATCATGACATTTACGAAAAGCAACTTATATCTAATCTTATTGGATGCAGTTTGGATTCCTTGGATAGTCCTGATCATTACACCGAATGCCTTATAAAATGGTTTGGCTCTAAAAATATAAAGCCAACCGCCAGTCCCATATATGACTTCTTTCAAGATATGGGTGATCTTAGTTTACATGATTATATTCAAAACCTTCCTTTTCGCGATCTACGCCTTCCCTCTATCCCCTTTCAGTTTCGCAGCAGTAGGGAATATATAGGTTTTGAGCAAGAGAAACGAGCGGAACTAGATTTCTTAAAAACTGTCTTGCTTTCTAAAAGCTGTTCCTCCTTAATCATCATAAACGATATCCCGACTACAAGTTCCATGCTTGATTTCTCTTATAAAGTAAGATATATCGCTGCGCTTGCGTCAAAAAAGGGAATTCATATTCAAATGATACAGCCTCTCAACCGTCCCTTGAGAGAGATTATCACGGAACTTTCTCTTTGGCTACCTTCCATTATGGCCGGGATGGTTCTCCCGTATTTTCTAAAGGATTATCACGGTACCGTCTACGGACACCTTCTCTATTCCTTCGATACCTCCGTTTTGGCTGGCGAATGCGTTATAGGCTTCCATAAATACAATAGGTATCGATTATCCAAAAACAAAGCAGAAGTTGAGTACTATCGGCAGCGGGCTAAAAATCTTTTGCAGAGAGCTCTTCCCCTGTTTGATATCTATAAAAGCCATTCACAGGAAGACTTTTCTTCTTTTTGTCTCACACACGGACAGGACAGCGGAACATACCATTTTATTTTTTCCGTTCCGCCTTTGTATACTATGCCAGAAGAATTTTTAAAAGATTTTTTAAAATCAAAAAATTTAGCTGATAGCGATACCCGTAAAATCCTAAATTTGGCTGCTGCCCAAAGAGGATTTACCGCAAAGCTTCTTTCCAATAGTCAGATAGCAAACCATCTCATCGTTTATTCAGAAGATGAATTTAATCGCTCCGTACCCTCCCTTTTTCTTGCCGATATCTTCTGCGAAAAAAGGATTACGTATACATATGAAGAATACAAAAAGCACGTCGCTTTTACAATAGAATTTGAAAAAAAACATACGAATTATTCTATTCATAAATTTGATGTTGCAAAATTCCATAATATTCGAATTATTATAGCGGAAGACGAATGGATTATGATTTCCAAAAATAGAGAACCTGCTGTTCACTTTGTTCTGCGAAATCAAAAGCTTTGCAGCGCCATCAAAAAAGCATTGATTTAAACTCGTTTTATTTTAAGTCTTCAGCAGGACATCTATCCCTTTTACCAGAGGCACTTTACGAATTTTTTATTTAATGAGGTTATAAGGTTTTATAACATTGAAAAAATAGGCTACGCCTATTCAACTCCCCTGCCCTTCAATCATGAGGGGTTAGGGGTTTTCTTTTCTTTACGCTCCACTGGGTTCCTGCTACATGGCGAAGTCTGGCATCTCCAGCTTGCTCTCTGTAGTCTGAAATGAAGGAAATATTTTTTTCTTAAAATTTTCTTAAATCTCCGGCTAAAGCGCCTTGTCCGGTGTTGTAGGTAGTGAAAGAAAAAATTATCACAAAGCGGACAGAAATGCGCATTGACAGATATATCGTCACAAAAGCGCAAAACAGTATTGATAATATCCGTGCGATGTAACCCTTGGGAGCCGCTATGGGGTTTGCCGGCAACTACGTCCTCTGTGAACTTTCACCAAAAACTGACGGCATACCTTTTATACATAAAAAGAGCCTTCCGGATACCAACGTAACGGAAAGCCCCTCGTATCTGCCACCATAAGGCTTAGTCAACAGATATGATCTCTTTTTTATTGTAAGTCCCACAATTCTTGCAGACTCTGTGTGGCAGCATCAGTTCGCCGCATTTGCTGCACTTTACTAAGTTCGGAGCAGTCATTTTCCAGTTTGCTCTTCTCTTATCTCTTCTTGCCTTCGAAGATTTATTCTTTGGACAAATTGACATGGTTTACACCTCCTTACCTTTGCTAAAGATATCACGGATTCTGGCCATTCTTGGATCAATATCTGTGCTATCACAGTCGCAAGTCCCCAGATTCAAATTGGTTCCGCAAGTGCTGCAGATTCCCTTACAGTCCTCCCTACACAACACTTTCATGGGCCAATTCAGCAAAATCTCACCATAGACAAGCTTATCCATATCCAGATTATATCCATCTAAATAGCTGTGTTCTTCAAGCGCTTCTTCCGCCTGCGCCTCTGTCTGCTTCAGATCCAGCTCCTTCTCAAACTCTATCAGAAAAGAAGTCTTCACCTCTTCGAGACAACGACTGCATGGAATCAGGATCTCTAAATCTTCCCTGCCTTTGATATGCACTTTCCTGTCACCCACATTCTCTATTGTAAAAGAAATTGGCGACTTGCTTACAATAGGAAACTTACCCAATCTTGACACAAAGACATCCAAACCAAGCTCTGCCTCCGTCTCGACTACTTTCTCCTCGCCTTTTACAACCTCGGTTAAGTCAATCAGCATAATGTTCTCCTATTCACACCTTGATTATTATACATATCCCATTCCTCTTTGTCAAGAAGTTTTTCTTGACAAAAGCGGATGGCGAGCATCCGCTTTTCAGTCAACCTAGCTGACCTAAATTAGAGCAACTGTTTCATGGCAAATGGCCAGCTCTTCATTGGTGGGGATAACCGCAACCTTCACCTTAGAGTCCGGTGTAGAGATCAGCACATCCTTGCCTCTTAACTTGTTGGCCTCCTCGTCGATCTGTACACCCAGGTATCCTAAGTATGCCATAATGTCCCTGCGCACCAGCGTATCGTTTTCGCCCAGACCTGCCGTGAAGGCGATAGCGTCTACTCCATTCATCGCAGCCACATAGGCACCGATGTATTTGGCTACCCGGTAGTTAAATACAGCTCTGGCGCGAATTGCATTTTCATTGCCCTCCGCAGCAGCATCCTCCAGATCTCTGAAATCGCTGGAAATGTTATCGGACAGTCCGTATACACCGGATTTTTTGTTCAACATATTCATCAACTGATCAATATCCATGCCCTCTTTATGAGCCAAAAACTCCAGAATCGCCGGGTCGATATCTCCGGATCTGGTACCCATCACAAGTCCTTCCAGGGGAGTCAGACCCATTGACGTATCAATAGATTTTCCGTTCAGGACAGCGGATACAGAAGCGCCGTTGCCCAGATGGCATACGATAATCTTGGAGTTGTTGATATCCATACCCAGGAACCTGGCCAGCTCTTTGGATACAAAGCTGTGGGAGGTTCCATGGAATCCATATCTTCTGATCTTATATTTTTTGTAGTATTCATAAGGAAGTCCGTACATATAGGCTTTCTCTGGCATGGACTGATGGAATGCCGTATCAAATACGCTTACCATAGGAACCCCCGGCATCAGCTCCTGACATGCCCGAATACCAATCAGGTTGGCAGGATTGTGCAGCGGAGCCAGCTCATTACACTCTTCAATGGCCTTGATGACCTCATCCGTAATCACCACGGAAGAAGCGAAGTTCTCTCCTCCATGTACTACGCGGTGTCCCACCGCTTTTACCTCTGACAGGCTCTTGATCACACCGGTCTTTTCATTTACCAGCGCATCCAGTACCATCTGGATTGCCTCTTTATGGGTAGGCATCGGACTTTCCGTGATCTCCTTTTCTCCACCGGCGGGCTGGTAAACAAGGCGGCTTCCTTCAATGCCGATCCTCTCGCAAAGACCTTTCGCCAAAACCGCTTCCGTATCAGAATCAATTAACTGATACTTTAAGGAAGAGCTTCCGCAGTTGATAACTAATACATTCATGTGAAATACCTCCATCTTTCATTCATATTAAAACCGCTCTTGGCGGCAAATACGGCATACCCGCTACTGTGCCTGACACTGAACTGCTGTAATGGCAACCACACCCACGATGTCCTCAGCGCTGCAACCTCTGGACAAATCATTTACCGGCTTCGCGATCCCCTGGGTAACAGGACCATAAGCCTCTGCCTTAGCAAGTCTCTGCACCAGCTTATATCCAATATTTCCTGCATCCAGATCCGGGAACATCAATACATTGGCCTTTCCTGCCACGGTGCTGCCCGGTGCCTTGGATGCGCCTACACTTGGAACAATTGCCGCATCCAGCTGGAACTCTCCATCCAGTTTCAAATCCGGATACTCTTCTTTTGCGATTTTTACAGCTTCCACTACTTTGTCCACGTCCGCATGCTTGGCACTTCCCTTGGTAGAGTGGGAAAGCATGGCAACCACAGGCTCCTCCTGCACCAGAAGCTCAAAGGACTCTGCGGAAGATTTGGCAATGGCGGCCAGCTCCTCAGAGGTTGGGTTCTGATTCAGACCGGAATCTGCAAAGATAAAGGTTCCGTTTGCGCCATACTCGCAATCCGGTACCACCATCAAGAAGAAAGCGGAAACCAGCTTCGTGCCCGGCTTTGTCTTCAGAATCTGTAAACAGGGCCTTAAGGTATCAGCGGTGGAATGACAAGCACCGGAAACCATGCCGTCTGCGTCTCCCATCTTTACCATCATAACACCATAATACAGATACTGATTTAAAAGAATTTCCTTTGCCTGTTCCGGAGTCATGCCTTTTTTCTGCCTTAACTCCACAAGCTTGTCAATATAACCTGCCGTTTTCTCAGATTTGGCAGGATCCACGATCACGGCTCCGGAGATATCCAGTCCTTCGCTGCCCTTTTTCACCGCTTCTTCGCTGCCGACCAGTACCACGTTGGCGATCCCCTCTTTTAAGATCTGCGCCGTAGCCTCATAAGTTCTGCGGTCTTCTGTCTCCGGAAGTACAATCGTCTTCTTATTTGCTTTTGCTCTTTCCTTGATTACGTCAATAAATCCCATGATTTTTGACTCCTTTCGTATTTATTCACCCTGCAGCGAACTGTGGGGTTTCCTTCAATCGTTTTCATTATATCCTCTCATCCGGCGAATTTCAACTATAAATGTGTTTATTTTAGTATACAAATCCCCTTTTCTGGTCTATAATATTGGTAATTTAGCAAATTATTTTGTTAAATTTTTATCAATTAAAAGAAAACCATCTTCCCGGTTCTATTTGCTTGCAAAGGAGTCTTTTATCATGAAAGTAACTGGTCTGATTGCAGAATATAACCCCTTTCATAACGGCCATGCCTACCACATGGAACAAGCCCGCCGTGTCACTGACTGCGATTATCTGATTGTGGTCATGAGCGGAGACTTTGTGCAGCGGGGGGAGCCGGCCATTTTAAACAAATACCTTCGGACCAAAATGGCCTTATCCCTCGGTGCGGATTTGGTTTTAGAGCTTCCTGTCTCCTATTCCTGCGCCAGCGCAGAATACTTTGCCGCAGGGGCAGTCTCCCTTCTGGACTGTCTGGGCGTAGTGGATGCTCTTTGCTTCGGAAGCGAAACTTCCTCTCTCTCTCCTCTTCTAGAAGCCGCTTCTGTACTGGAACAAGAACCAAAAGGCTATCAAAAGAGCCTGAGAGCTGCGCTCAAAAGCGGAGCCTCGTTTCCTTCTGCCAGACAAAAAGCTTTAACAGGCCTGCTATCTGAGAGCGCCATGGATTGTCTGGCCCACCCAAACAACATTCTAGGCATTGAATATTTAAAGGCTCTGATCCGGTTAAAAAGCCATGTAGTCCCTTACAGCATACCCAGAATTGCCAGCGGTTATCACGAAAATCAACTAAATGTTGAAACAGGCATCAGTTCCGCCACCTCTATCCGCCGAATCCTCCTGTCCGGAGAAGTGTCCTCCCTGAAGGCTCACATGCCAAAGGCCTGTTTTGATCTGCTAATCGGCTCACTTTCGGATGCCTGTCCCATAACATCTGACGATTTTTCACTTCTCCTCCATGATCGCCTCAGGGACGCTACCCCCGCCACTATGGGACGCATACTGGATTTCAGCCCGGATCTGGCCAGGCGCATCTGCAATTGCCGGGAGAGCTGTACCACTTTTGAGGGCTATGTGGATCTGATAAAGACGAAACAAATAACGGAGAGCAGAATCCGGCGCAGTTTGCTCCATCTTCTGCTCTCCATTGAAACCTCTCAGGTACGGCAGCAAATTGTTCGTGGCTGGCACTCCTACGTACGCATCCTGGGTTTTCAAAAGTCTGCTGCTCCTCTGTTAACACTCATACGGGAAAGCTGCCCCCTGCCTTTGATCACGGCCCCGGCTAAAGCGGAAACCTTCCTGGAACCTTTTGCTCTTCAGGTATTTCGAAAGGATCTTCAGGCCGTAGGTCTGTATGAGTCAGCAGCGGCTGTTAAATTCTGCCGTCCCCCCTTAAGCGAACACCGTCAAAAGCTGCTGGTATTCTAGCACGCCATTGCACGGTCAATTCTTAAAGCTGTGAATCGGAGCCGGAATCCTCCCTTCCCGGTTCACAAACGCATCACAGGCGAAGGAGTTAACCGGCATAATCGGGGCATAGCCCAACAGACCGCCGAACTGTACGATCTCTCCCACGCCCTTTCCGATCACCGGAATCAAACGGACAGCCGTGGTCTTTTGATTTACCATTCCTATGGCCATCTCATCGGCTATGATTCCAGATATGGTCTCCGGTTTCGTATCCCCTGGAACCGCGATCATATCCAATCCCACCGAGCAGACGCAGGTCATAGCCTCCAGCTTTTCAATGGTCAGAGCCCCTGCCTTCACTGCATCGATCATTCCCTGATCCTCACTCACCGGGATAAACGCTCCGCTCAGTCCTCCCACATAGGAAGATGCCATTACGCCGCCCTTTTTCACCTGATCGTTTAGCAGGGCCAACGCTGCTGTCGTACCGGGCGCCCCTGGCTGTTCCAAACCGATTTCCTTTAGAATGTCCGCCACGCTGTCGCCCACGGCAGGAGTAGGGGCCAGGGAAAGGTCAATGATCCCAAATGGAATATTGAGACGTCTGGAGGCTTCCTGAGCCACAAGCTGTCCCACCCGGGTTACCTTAAACGCTGTCTTTTTGATGGTCTCACAGAGGACTTCAAAGTTCTCCCCACGCACCTGCTCTAGGGCGGTTTTTACCACCCCCGGTCCGCTGACACCCACATGGATTACCGCATCTGCCTCCGTCACTCCGTGAAAAGCACCTGCCATAAAGGGATTGTCATCCGGCGCATTGCAAAATACCACCAGCTTTGCGCATCCCAGAGAATCCTTTTCTTTTGTCTTTTCCGCAGTCTGATGGATCATCTGCCCCATCAGACGCACTGCATCCATGTTGATACCACACTTGGTGGAGCCTAAATTTACGGAACTACACACTCTCTCCGTACAGGAAAGTGCCTCCGGTATAGATCGAATCAAAAATTCCTCACTTCTTGTCATCCCCTTGGACACCAATGCGGAATATCCTCCGATAAAGTTTACGCCCACTTCCTTTGCCGCCTCATCCAGGGTCCTGGCCAACTCCACAAAATCCTCCGGTGACTTACAAGCCTTAGCCCCCACCAGAGAAATGGGGGTGATGGAGATACGCTTATTTACAATGGGGACACCAAATTCTCTCTCAATGGCCTGACCGGTAGCTACTAAATCCTTTGCCACCCTGGTAATCTTCTCATAGATATTTTTCTTTAATATCTCCAGGTTGGCGTCCACGCAATCCAGCAGACTGATTCCCAGAGTAATCGTCCGCACATCCAGATTCTCCTGGGTGATCATTTTGTTTGTCTCATTTACTTCAAATATGTTAATCATAGCTGCCTATCCTCTCACTCTCTCTAGAAATCATACACATCAGATACGGTGCATCTTGTCGAAAATATCCTCGTGCTGACAGCGTATCGTCACCCCGATGGCGCTTCCAAGAGACTCCAGCTCCTCCGCCAAAGTTCCGATCTCTTTCGGGGACTGGGTGGCATCAGTCACCATCATCATATTAAAAAAGCCCTGCACAATCGTCTGAGAGATGTCCAGAATATTGACCTGATTCTCTGCCAGATAGGTGCAAACCTTTGCGATAATACCAACCGTATCCTTTCCCACTACTGTAATAATTGTTTTCTTCATCTTTTTTCTCCTTTTTCTATATTGTCATCAGAGCCGAAGCCTCGTCTCTTTTCGCCACACGAATCAGAAAGTCGCTGGCCTTATAGGGATTTTCTCCCAGCGTCACCTCTGAACAAACCGTCTCATAGGCCAGTTCTTCATAATTATTTTCCCGGCTCAGGTGCCCCAAAACGATGGTTTTCATTTTATCATGTAGAATTTCACATAGAAGCCTTCCCGCATTTTCATTGGAAAGATGGCCCCGCTTTCCCAGGATTCTCTGCTTTAAATAATAGGGGTAGCTGCCTACCTGCAACATGTTCACGTCATGATTGGACTCTAATAGAATCCCATCCAGCCCCTGCAGATGATCAATGGTATAGTCTGAATACACGCCCAGGTCTGTGACCACCCCAAAAGACTTTGTACCATGGTTGACCCGGTAAGCCACAGGCTCCGCTGCATCGTGGGAAATGGAAAAAGGGGAAATCTCCAGGTCCTTCACTAAAAATTTCTCATCCGGGCGGATCTCGTAAAACAGCGACTCTTCTATTTTCCCCACGCATCCGCTTTCTCTGATGGCCTGGATCGTGCCTTTTGTGGCGTAAATAGGAAGATGGTGTTTCCTGGCCAAAACCCCCAGCCCCTTAATATGATCCGAGTGTTCGTGGGTAATCAAAATACCGTCCATCTCTCCTGTGGTTCTTCCGATGGAATTTAATCCTGCCTCCACACGCTTCCCACTGATTCCCACGTCAATCAAAATGCCAGCCTCCTCTGAGCCCACAAAAATACAGTTTCCACTGCTCCCGCTGGCAATGCTACAAAAATTCATGTTCTCTCAATCCCCTGTCTATTTGTTCATATGTATTCTCCACACAATCCGCACTGTTGTCAACCACATACTGACATCTTTTTCGGAAGATCTCATCCGAAAGCTGATGTTCCATAATTTGTCTGGCCCTTTTTTCGGTATAGCCCCGGGAGAGCATCAGCCTGCGAATACGAACCGGTTCGCTGGTATAGAGATACCAAATCTCATCGCAGATCTCATCATATCCATCCTCCAGCAGTAAAGCTGCCTCCACCGCCACGAAAGGCGTAAGATGCGCCTTTCGTTCCTCACAAACCTGTGCTTTAATATATGACTTAACTGCAGGATGTACAATCCTATTTAGCTGCTCCAGCTTTTCCGCATCTGAAAAGGCGATCTTTCCCAGCTTGCCCCGGTCAATACTTTTGTCTGCTCCCAAGATTTGATTTCCAAAACAGGTTATCACTCTACCGTAACAATCTCCTCCAGGCTCCATCAAAAGGTGAGCGATCCGATCTGCCTCCAGGACTCTGGCTTGGTAGGTCTCCTCTAAATAGCGCAGCACCGTACTCTTTCCTGCTCCCACGCCTCCCGTGATTCCAAGTACTTTTACTTCTTTCATGTTCTACTTTGCCTCATACCAGTTGGCCCCTGTATGCATATCGATTTCCAACTTGACAGAAAGCTTTGCCGCCCCCTGCATCTCCTCGGAAAGGATTTTTTTGACCTCTTCTACCTCTTCTATTTTGGCCTCTACCAAAAGCTCATCATGTACCTGCAAGATCAGCCTGGATGCCATTCTTTCCTTTTGCAATCTCTCGTTGACCCGAATCATGGCAATTTTGATAATATCCGCAGCTGTTCCCTGTATGGGAGAGTTCATCGCCACCCGCTCGCCAAAAGAACGCTGCATAAAGTTGCTGGACTTTAACTCCGGTACCGGACGTCTGCGGCCAAACATCGTGGTCACATACCCCTTCTCCTTGGCATGTTGCACAGAGTCATCCAGAAATTTTTTGATCCCTGGATATGTCTGAAAATACTGCTCAATATAGCCGGCCGCCTCTTTTCTGGTGATACTCAAATCCTGGCTGAGTCCAAAGGAGCTGATGCCATAGACAATGCCAAAGTTCACGGCCTTTGCATTTCTTCTCAGCTGAGGAGTCACCTCCTCAAAGGGCACATGGAATACCTGGGAAGCCGTAATCCGGTGGATATCCTGAGCCTCCTGATAGGCCCGGATTAAATTCTGGTCCCCCGAAATATGAGCCAGTACCCTAAGCTCAATCTGGGAATAATCCGCATCTACAAACACAAAGCCTTCCTTGGGAATGAACACCTTGCGGATTAGCCTGCCAAGTTCCATGCGAATGGGGATATTCTGTAAATTCGGCTCCGTACTGCTGATACGTCCTGTGGCCGTGATTGTCTGATTAAAGGTACTGTGAATCCGTCCATCCTCCCCAATATAATTTGATAATCCATCCGCGTAGGTGGATTTTAACTTGGTCAACTGGCGGTATTCCAGAATCAGATTGACTATGGGGTATTCATCTGCCAGTTTTTCCAGCACATCCGCCGCTGTAGAATACCCGGTCTTTGTCCTTTTTCCCCCCGGAAGCTTCAACTTTTCAAACAGAATCGTCCCAAGCTGTTTCGGAGAGTTAATGTTAAATTGCTCCCCAGCCTGGTCGCAGATTTCTTCTTCTAATTCCTGAATCCTGCCGGACAGCTGCTGCCCATACTCATGGAGAGCGTCCGCTTCCACCAAAATCCCCGCTTTTTCCATATCATATAGAGTATAAACCAGAGGCATCTCAATTTCCTCAAACAACGGTTTCATACCCATTTCTTCCAGCCGCGCCCGAATTGGCTCAAGTGCCTTCCACGCAACATAGGCCCCGTAGCATCCACATCGGCTCTTAGCTTCCTGCGCACTTTCAGAATTGGAAAATCCAGTCTTTCCAAGCAGCTCCGTCTTAGATGGAACAATCATTCCCAGATACTCTTTGGCCACATCCTCGTATCCATATGTGTCCTTTAGAGGATTCACCAGATAAGCGCCGATGGACAGGTCCGCGACGGCCTCTCTGTCCGCTATCTCCAGAAACGCCAACTGCTCTTTGAGTTGAAAGGTTCCGCTCTCCCTTACTGCGCCCAGTACTTTCCCTATCTTATCCTTTAGATAAGCTTCTGTCAGGAAACCTTCCGCCGGCAAACAGTATACCTCTTGTTCTCCAAAAGCCAAACTGCAACCGTAAAACTTCCCGCCTTCTGTAAGCAGCCAGAAGCCCACCCGTTTTGCATTCTTTGCTCTGGCAAAGATCTCCTCTGCCACGGACAAATCGGAAACCGTCTGAAACTGCTCTGCCACGTCATATTGAGGTCCCTCACATTGGAAACGAGAGAGCATATTCTTAAACTCCAGACGTTTGCAAAGAGTGAAAGCTTCCTCTGTATACAGATTCCCTATTTTCGCCTGTTCCAGCTGGAAATTCAACGGACTGTCCGTACAGATTGTGGCCAGCTCCTTGCTCATCTTGGCCAGATCATAATGATTCTTCAGTGACTCTTTTGCCTTGTTAGGCTTTATCTCCTCCACATGAGCATAGGCATTTTCGATGGAACCATACGCTCCAATAATCTTTGTGGCCGTCTTTTCTCCCACGCCCGGGATACCTGGAATGTTATCAGAGCTATCTCCCATCAGAGCCTTCAGCTCAATAATTTGTGGCGGTGTCACCTGATAGGCCTTCACCACATCTTCCGCAAAATAGTCCTCAATCTCAGTCCCTGTGCGCTTCGTCTTTGGAATTCGGATTTTAATTCGATCTGTGGCAAGCTGCAATAAATCCCGGTCACCGGAAACGATACTGACCCTTAGGCCCTGTTTTTCCATTCTCTTTGCCACGGTACCCAACAGATCATCTGCCTCATACCCTTCCAGCATCAGCAAAGGAATTTTCATGGCCTTCAGCACGTCCTTTATCACAGGAACCTGTTGATGAAGCTCCTGGGGCATGGGCTTTCTCGTGCCCTTATACTGCTCATACATCTTGTGCCGGAACGTAGGAGCTTTTAGGTCAAATGCCACCGCCAGATACTCCGCCTTCTCCTCATCCAGAATTTTAAACATGATATTCAAAAATCCATAAACGGCGTTCGTATGCAACCCTTCGGAATTGGTCAAGTCCGGTATTCCATAGAAAGCCCTGTTTAAAATACTGTGTCCGTCTATCAAAACTATCTTTTCACTCATATTTCTCTCCATTTTGATTTCATATTTGGTGGAAAACTTCCCCCTGGCTTTCCCGTGTCCCCGCCCTTTAATCCTCTTGCCTATCTTCTCGTTTTGCTACTTTCTTCTTTTCGGGGGCCTTTTTTTTCTTTTTCTCCTGCTCTTCCCTTGCGCTTCCGGATTCTTCCTCTCCATCTGTTTGCGGCTCTCCTCCGTAAAACAATTGAAAAAGAGGGGTCTTTTGTACATCTTTCTCCATATTCATCTGATATTGGGTCACCAGCAGCAATGCTAAAACCACCTCAGCCAAGACCATCAGAGTCCGACTTATCCATCTGGCCAGCTTTCTCCTGCGCACCCTCCTCTCAGAAAGGCGCAGATCATCCCGGAGCATCTGCTGGATATTAAAAGAAACATCCTTTTCTTCATCCAGCTTCCGAAGTGCGAAATGTATGGTAAAGTATATCTCAAGCTCCTCGTGGCACTCCTTACAATCCCGAATGTGGTCGAGAAATTCCTCCAGCTCTCGATCCTTTAACTCTCTTTTAATGTAAGAAGACACCATCCTCTGTGCCGTTTTGCAATCCATGGCCACTCCTTTATCTTCTTTTGCCACATTCAAAAAGTTTTTCCCATTATAGCATATTTCAGACATAAAGCCAAATATTTCAATCGGAAAAATTTACTTGCTTTTTACAAAATATTGTGGTAGAATACTTTTCGTTCAAGATAGTTTTGCCGGTGTGTCGGAATTGGCAGACGAGACAGACTCAAAATCTGTTATCCGCAAGGGTGTGTGGGTTCGAGTCCCACCACCGGCACCAGA
>CABSEG010000047.1 GCA_902476645.1 uncultured Lachnospiraceae bacterium
GGACTGTGTGATCGCCTTCTGTGAGGGCATCCAGGCCGCCGCTCCCGTAGACAGCTATGTGACCCCGGAGCCGTGGGCCATGCCTGGTTATGACAGCGATGTAATCATGGCTGCCGGTGCGTTCGTACAGGGGTCTTCCATTGAACTGAGCGCAGACGGACCAATCAAGCCGCCCTATGCTGTATACTTTCAGGGAGGCTTGACCTGGGAGCATGCAAAATTTGGGATTTTGATGTCCCTGCAGAAAATGAAAGAGAAACAATTGGTACGCTTATAAGGGGAACGAATGTGGAGAGACTAATGGTAATTGGAGCAGGAGCCTCCGGATTAATGGCTGCCATCAGTGCAGCGAGACAGGGCGCGTCTGTGACCATCCTGGAGAGAATGGAAAAGCCAGGGAAAAAGCTTTTGATGACGGGAAATGGAAAATGTAATCTGACCAATGCCCATATGGACATACCCGGAGCCTTTCGGGGCGGATCCCCTGCGTTCGTAGACACGATATTAAAGCAATTTTCCCAGGAGGACACGTTACAGTTCTTCCATGATCTTGGCGTCTTGACCAAAGAAAAGGCGGGGTGTATCTATCCCTATACAGATCAGGCTTCCACAGTACAGGAAGCCCTTCTTCTGGAAGCCGGGAAGCGCAAGGTTCGCATCAAATGCAACGAGGAGGTCCGTCTGATCCAGCCACTTACAGAAGGGGGATTTCAGATTCAGACAGGCACCTGGTGTTATCAGGCCGATAAGGTAATTCTTGCTGCCGGCTCACAGGCTGCCTCTCTAAGTGGATTTGACGATTCCGGATTTCGACTGTCGGAAAAACTGGGACATCGGATTCTCAAGCCGCTTCCGGCCCTGGTACCCTTAAAAATCGCCGAGCCTTTTTCCGATCGGGCTGCAGGAGTGCGCGCCCGGGCCGGCCTGACGCTGCTGGTGGACGGGCAAGTACAGGCAAAAGACCGGGGAGAATTGCAGTGGACCGCGTATGGCATTTCCGGGATTGTGGTATTCCAGATTAGCCGTTTTGCCGTGAGGGCTCTTTCCGATGGGAAACGCGTATCCGTGATCGTGGATCTTCTTCCGGATAACAGCGAGGAGGAACTTCTGGAAATGATCCAAAGGATTGAACCGGAATTTTTGTTAAACGGACTCTTTGCCAAACGGATGCAGGGAGCCCTGATAAAGGCATGCTTTGGGAAAAAACGGCCCCTATTGGATCAAACAGCTATGTGGAAGCTTCTGAAACTGGCAAAGAATCTGAAGCTGACGATAACAGGATCCAGGGGATTTGCTTACGCACAGTGTTGCAGTGGAGGAGTACCGGTGCAAGAAGTAAAGGCAGATACTCTGGAGTCTTTAAAAATCCCCGGACTGTACCTGACCGGGGAACTTTTGGATATCGACGGTATGTGCGGAGGTTACAACCTTCAATGGGCATGGTCTACAGGCTATGTAGCAGGGCTCCATGCCAGTATGCCCGCAATGCAAAAAGGGAGGAAACACCAATGATAAGGATTCAACAGCTGAAATTGCCGATCCAACATACAACGGAAGATCTGGAAAAAGCCATTCTAAAGACACTGGGATGTTCCAAAAAGGATCTGGGTTCTATCCACATGGTGCGGCGTTCTTTGGATGCCAGGAAAAAACCCCTTATCTATTATGTCTATACGATGGATGTGGAGGTGTACCGGGAAGCCAACATATTAAAATCCTGTCATGTAAAAAATGTGTCTGTTGCAAAGTCTCCTCGCTATGAATTGCCGCCGCATGGAAGCGTCCCGTTATCCTGCCGGCCCGTTGTCATAGGCAGCGGCCCGGCGGGACTTTTCTGCAGTCTTTTGTTAGCCAGGGAGGGGTATCGGCCAATCCTGTTGGAACGGGGGGAACCGGTGGAACAGCGCCAAAAAGATGTGGAACTGTTCTGGAAACAGGGAATTTTAAACCCATCATCCAATGTACAATTTGGAGAGGGCGGGGCCGGAACCTTTTCCGATGGGAAGCTAAATACTGCCGTAAAGGATAAAAGCGGCAGGATTACTTATATTTTAGAGACCTTTGTCCGGTATGGGGCCCCTGCGGAAATTCTCTATCTTAACAAACCTCATATCGGAACGGATATTCTTGGAAGAGTGGTTCACAATATAAGAGAAGAGATTTTAAAAAATGGAGGAGAAGTTCGATTCCGAAGCCAGATGACGGATATCCGTATTCGCGGTGGGGCGCTGGATGGAATTCAGATCAATGGGAAGGAAGAGATTCCCTGTACCTGCCTGGTTTTAGCCATCGGTCACAGTGCCAGAGATACCTTTACTATGCTTACCCAAAAACCCATTATCATGAGTCCGAAGCCTTTTGCGGTAGGGGTACGCATTGAACATCCCCAATCTATGATTGATTTGTCACAGTATGGACGGGATCACAGGCCGGATCTTCCCACTGCGGACTATAAGCTGACACGCAAAATGCCGGATGGGAGAGGGGTCTATTCTTTCTGCATGTGTCCGGGTGGATGGGTCGTCCAAGCCTCCTCAGAACCAGGCCGCACGGCAGTGAATGGCATGAGCAATTATGCCAGGGACGGGCACAACGCCAACAGCGCCATGGTCGTCACAGTATCCGAGCGGGACTTTGGAAGCCGGGAAATATTGGCGGGCATGGAATTTCAAAGAAGGCTGGAGGAAGCCGCCTACCGGGAGGGAAATGGGAAAATTCCGATTCAGCTTTTGGGAGATTTCTGCCAGGGAACAAGCTCTCGAACCCTTGGGGAAGTTTTGCCCGCTATTTGCGGGTCCTATGACTTTGGACGTGTGGATGCCTGCTTTCCCAGGCCGCTATACGAATCTTTATGTCAGGGAATTGTACAATGCGCAACGTTGATTGAAGGCTTTGACAGAGGGGATGCTGTTTTGTCTGGAGTGGAAAGCCGTACCTCATCTCCTGTCAGGATTCATAGAGACTGCGACTTCGAAAGCAGTGTAAAAGGACTGTATCCATGCGGAGAAGGAGCTGGTTATGCGGGTGGGATTACCTCTGCGGCGTTGGACGGAATGAAGGTTGCCGAAAAACTCATTGAGAAGTTTTCTGAAAAAAGAGGGTAGGAAAAGACACAAAAATTTAAGATTCCAAGTGTATACTTTATACTTAGATTGTGATAGAATGGAAAATAATTGTAGCTGCAGCAAGTGCAGTTTCAATGTCCCACATCTGATACCATGTTTTCTGCGGGGAGAGCGCGACAGAAGATCATGGATAAAAAGAAAAAAATGAAGGAACTTCCAATCTCAGAGAAACCCTACGAAAAGTGTCTAAAATACGGGGCCGGATATTTAAGCGACGCGGAGCTTTTGGCAGTAATTTTGCGGACAGGCGCACAGGGAATTTCCGCGCTGGATCTTTCTAGGGAACTTCTTCAGCTATCCTGCCAGGAGGGGAGCTTGCTTGGACTTCACCAGGTTAGCGTTGGAGATTTAAGAAAGATACGCGGCATCGGGAAGGTAAAGGCAATTCAGCTTAAATGCATCGTGGAATTATCCCGCAGAATGTCCAAGGAGACAGCTAAAAAGGCTCTCTGCTTTACAGAGCCGGAGACGGTGGCCCAGTATTACATGGAAGATTTTCGCCATAACCAGCAGGAACAGATGCTTGTTATGATGTTGAATACAAAGGGACGGCTCCTGGGAGAGCAATTGATCTCAAAGGGAACCGTCAACGCCTCCCTGGTTACTCCAAGGGAAATCTTTCTTCAGGCCCTTCATTATCATGCAGTGGAGATTCTTTTGGTACACAATCATCCGAGTGGCGATCCCACTCCCAGCAGCGAAGACGTACAACTTACACAACGGGTGTATCAGGCAGGAATGCTGATCGGAATTGAATTGCTGGATCATATCATTATCGGAGATAAAAAATATATTAGTTTTCGGGAGCGAAGACTTTTATCATAAAGGGGAGACAAATCATATGCTGTTTAGGCGTATTTGCGGTATCGATCTGGGAACAGATACCGTTAAGATTAGCGATAAAAATGAAAAATTACTGATATGTGAAAAAAACATGATCGCCATCCGCAATCAGGTACATGTGATCGCCATTGGAAATCCGGCGTTTGATATTTATGAAAAAGCACCGGCCTGTGTGGAAGCGCAGAGTCCCATGGCTGGTGGAGTAATTGCCGATGCCGGCAATTTGGAGCTGCTTTTGCTTGGACTTTTGCGAAAGTTTTCTTCTTTTTTCTGCAAACATCCGGATCTGTTGATTACTGCTCCGTCGGAACTTTCAGAGATCGAGCGAAGAGCTTTTTATCAGATCTGTTCCGGAAAATTAAAAGCCCGGAGAGTGGCTCTCATAGATAAGGGAATCGCAGATGCGGTGGGAATCGGAATGCCTATGGATATGACAGAGGGAAATATGATGGTCAATTTGGGGGCGTCCGGGACGGAAATATCTGTAATCTCAGAGGGAAAGATCATTGTGGGCCGCCTGTTAAAGGTAGGCGGCAGGAAGATGGACGAAGAAATTGCCACCATGGTCTATCGGCAATTTCACTTGAATATTGGAAGTAAAACTGCGGAGCAACTGAAGAATCATCTGGCCAGCGTCCAGGAAGTACCCAAAAAGGAGATGGAGGTTTATGGAATCCATACCGTATCCGGTCTGCCCAAAAAGGCGGTGATTCCAGCTCTTTCCGTGAGCGTGGCAATCATTGAGACTCTGGAGGAAATTGTAGATGGAATCCGCGCCACCTTGGAACGCACCCCTCCACAGCTTCTAGCGGATATTAAAAAAAATGGCATCTATCTGACAGGAGGGGTGTCTCTGCTTCCCCATATAGCAGAATATTTCAGAAAAGAGCTGGACGTCCCGGTATATAATGTGGCTGATCCTGTTTTTAGTACGTTACATGGTTTGGTTCAGATTATGGGTGATAAAGAGCTTCAAAAGCTCACATACTCCCTGAAAGATTTTGCGGGAAATATCATATAAAAGCGACAAAGAGGAATTCATATGAAAAAAAAGATCAGTGATTCGGGAAAAAGTAAATATATTTTGATTGCCATTACCATCGTCTGTTGCGTTATGATATTTTTGACCTTTACCACAGATATGCATGCAGGGCCATTAAAGTACGTAGCAGGTTATGTGATTACGCCAATTCAAAAGGGCGTAAATGCAGTTGGCAGCTGGATATCGGAAAGAGGCGTTTACTTTCAGGATTCATCCAGCCTTGCAGCGGAAAACAAAGAGCTAAAAGAGCAGGTCAGCACGCTGACCGAAGAAAATAATCAGCTTCTTCAGGATAGGGAAGAGTTGGACCGGCTCCGTAATCTCTATGAGTTGGATCGCAGATATGAGGAATACGACACGGTAGGGGCCAGAGTCATCGCCAAAGACAGCGGAAATTGGTTTAACGTCTTTACGATTGATAAAGGCACCAACGATGGTATTCAGAAAAATCATAATGTTATGGCGGATGGAGGCCTGGTGGGGATTGTGATTGACGTGGGGCCCGATTGGGCAACGGTGCGTTCCATCATTGATGATTACAGTAATGTCAGCGCTATGGTCACCTCCACCAATGACAATTGTATCATAGCAGGGGATCTTAGACTGATTGATGAAGGTAAGATCAATTTAGTTAAATTAAATGATCCGGAAGATCAGGTGACGGTAGGAGATAAGGTGGTAACCTCCAATGTGAGTGAACGATTCCTGCCCGGTATTTTGATCGGATATATCTGTGAGATCGGGATGGATTCCAACAATTTAACCAAGTCCGGAGCGATTACTCCGGTGGTGGATTTTCGCCATCTGCAGGAGGTTTTGGTGATAAAAGAATTAAAGGATGTAAGCAATGCCCAGGATTCCATAGAGACTCAAGGAGAAAAGGAAACCGAGAAGGAAGCGTCCCCCAACTTATCGGAAACAGAAACGCAGGAATCAGAGAACCTGATGACAGAAACGGATGATACCGATCAGAGCGAGAGTCAGAATGACTAAGGAAGAAAGGAGCAGAGCATGAGAAGAAGGATCCTTATGATTTTGATCATATTAATCAGCTTTATACTCCAGTGCAGCGTGTTCCCTGCCCTTTCCATCGCTTCCGTAAAACCAAATCTGCTTTTAATTCTACCGGTGGCCTTCGGGTTGATGAGAGGAAAACGGGAAGGAATGTTTATGGGCTTTTTTGGGGGGCTGCTGATGGATCTGTTCTTTAGTAATGTCATCGGGTTTCACGCCCTGATTTATACGTACATCGGATATATCAACGGCCACTGTTACCGCATCTTCTATGATGATGACATTAAGATGCCGATTTTGTTGGTCAGTATCAGTGATTTTGCTTTTGGATTGATCATGTACCTTTCTCAGTTCTTGATGCGAGGGCGCATAGATTTTTTATATTATTTGAAGCGTGTGATCATACCGGAAGTGTTATTTACCGTGCTGGTTACGATGGTGATTTATCGTTTCCTTTTGTGGTTAAACCGGAAGCTGGAAAAGGCAGAGCAAAGGAGTGTTGGAAGTTTTGTTTAAAAAGATAAAAAAGTTTATTTCAGACACGTCAAGATCCAGGGTTTTTCTTCTTTCAGGAGTGTTTGTTATCTTGGCTGCTATCTTAGTCCAGCGCCTTTTTCAACTGCAAATTATCAATGGGGAAAGTTATCTGACCGATTTTACCATGCAGATCAAAAAGGAACGCAGTCTGGCAAGTACCAGAGGCGACATTTTGGACAGTGAGGGAAAGCCGCTGGCTTATAACAAATTGGCTTATTCCGTTACTTTTGAGGATAATGGGACCTACGAAGATACCAGGGAAAAAAATCTGATTCTAAACGGAACGATGTACGGGCTTTTGAAGGTGATAGAAGAAAATGGGGACAGTATTCTGATGGATTTTGGCATTCAATTAGACAGCGCCGGAAACTATTCCTTCACCAAGACGGGGGTAAACCTGCTGCGTTTTAAAGCGGACATCTATGGCCAGGCCTATGTGGAGGATTTAAAAAATGCCCAGAGAGATGCCACTCCGGATGAAATGATGGAGGATATGTGCGGAGAAGATATGTATGGCATTTTGGATCCAAGCTATACAGAAAAAGAGTTGACGGAACATGGTCTTCCTTCGGAACTGACCAAAGAAGAAACTTTGAAACTTGCGATCATGCGCAGCCGTGTTGCCCAAAACAGCTATCAGAGATACATTACCGCCACTCTGGCGAAAGATGTCAGTGAAAAGACCATGACCACCATCATGGAAAATAAAGACCTTTACCAGGGGGCGGATGTGGTGGAAGAATCCATCCGGGTTTATGAGGACAGCGTATATTTTGCGCCATTGATTGGATATACCGGACAGATTTCCGCAGAAGAATTGGAGGAACTGAACGCAGAGGATGACGATCGATACCAGACTTCTGATATTGTGGGTAAGGTAGGACTTGAAAAAACCTTCGAATCGGAGCTTCAGGGAATCCGCGGTTCTGAAACTGTTTATGTAAATAATATGGGAAAGGTGCTTCGAGAGGATTCGCGCACGGAACCCCAGGCCGGAAATGATATTCAGCTGACTATCGTCAGGGATTTACAAATTGCCGCCTATAAGATTCTGGAGCAGTATATTGCCGGAATTGTATATTCCAATATGATTGATTCGATGGAGTTTGATGTGGAGAATGTCAGTTCATCTGATGAAATTCGGATACCGGTATACGATGTATATTATGCGCTTTTTGAAAACAATGTGCTGGACGCCAGCCACCTGGCAGCAGAGGATGCCAGCGAAACAGAAAGGCGGGTATATCAGTCTTTCCTCTCAAAAGAAGAGTCTGTATTTGCCCAAATCAGGGAGGAATTAACCAGTCAGGATCCAACTGCTTATCAGGACTTATCAGATGAAATGCAGGCTTATATGTCTTACGTGGTCAATGATGTGCTTACGGAAGGGACCGGGATTCTCAATGCGGATGCCATTGATAAGACCGATGAGATTTATAAGGCCTGGACTACAGATGAGTCCATCAGTCTCCAGGAATACTTAACCTATGCGCTCTCCAAGAATTGGGTGGACATTACCAAAATAGATCTAGAGAGTGAATATCTGGATTCCAATGAAATTTATAATGCCCTGGCAGACTATATTTCGGAGTATTTGACGGAAGATGAAAGTTTCAGCAGGATGGTCTATAAATATATGATAAAAGAGGGAAGCATTTCCGGGACAGAAGTATGTCTTTTACTCTTTGATCAGGGCATCCTGGAGATGAATGAAGAGGATTACAATGCGCTCTCAGGAGGTTCCATGGATCCTTATGATTTCATCCGCTCCAAGATTTACAGCCTTGAGATCACACCTGCACAGCTGGCTTTGGAGCCCTGTTCCGGATCTGTGGTAATTACAGATCCCAACAGCGGCGATGTGTTGGCATGCGTAACCTATCCGGGCTATGACAACAACCGTTTGGCAAACGATATGGATTCAGAGTATTACACCCAGTTGAATACGGATAAGACAAGTCCATTCTACAACAAGGCCACGCAGGAGGTAACAGCTCCCGGCTCCACCTTTAAGGTGGTCACCGCCACAGCAGGAGTGATGGAAGGAGTTATTTCCACAACAGATACCATCACCTGTTCCGGTGTCTTCGATCTGGTGGAACCGCCTATTAACTGCTGGATTTATTCGGAAACCTATAAATCAGGATCACATGGAGCGGAAACCCTGACGACAGCCATCCGAGATTCTTGTAACTACTACTTCAATACGGTCGGCTACATGCTGGGCATGAATGGGGAGAAATACGTGGATGAAGATGGAATCGAGGTCTTGACCAGATACGCAAATATGTATGGTTTCGATTCCACAACAGGCATTGAGATTGATGAGACTGCCCCGAGGATTTCAGGAAGCGACGCGCCTCGTACCTCCATGGGACAAGGTGAGAACGCTTTTACGACTACTCAGCTGGCCAGATATGTCAATACTGTGGCCAATGGAGGAACCTGCTACGATCTGACCCTGTTGGATCGAATCAAGGATCCGGAGGGCAACACGCTAGAGGAGAAAGAACCGGTGGTACACAATAAGCTGGAGCTTCCGGACGAGTTGTGGAACTCCATCCACAGCGGTATGAATCAAGTGATGCAGAATAACGCTTCTACGAGTGAATTGCACAATGCGTATCACTTTGAGGCAGCCGGAAAAACAGGAACGGCTGAGGAAAGTTCCATCCGTCCGAACCATGCACTCTTCGTTGGTTATGCTCCCTATGAAGATCCTGAGATTTCCATTGCGGTGAGAATTACAAATGGATACAATTCCGGAAACTCAGCTTCAGTGGCAAAGGATATTTTTAAGTATTATTTTGAACTGGAAGACCGGGAAGAAATTATTGACGGAACAGCCACGGAAGTTTCAACCAACAACGCTATGGCAGATTAATATCGGAGGTTTCAATCATGAACCGGAGTTCTGTAATCATCAAAAGCAACAAATACGGGTTGATTGTCATTTTGGATGAAAACCTTCCTTTTGAAGAACTTCTCCTGGACATTGGAGATAAATTTGAGGAAGCTGCCAACTTTTTTAAAAATGCAAAGATGGCATTGACCTTTCGGGGGAGGACTTTAACAAAAGAACAGGAAAAGCAGGTAGTGGATGCCATAGTCAGTCATTCCGGCATTCACATTCTGTGTATAGTGGATGAACAGAAGGAACATGAGGAATATTACCGCCAGGCGGTAGAATTGGCCACGCAGGAACAGGAAAAGCAGGACGGAATGTTTTATCGTGGAACTTTGCGGGCCGGACAGATACTGGAGATGGAGACCAGCGTGGTGATACTGGGGGATGTGAACCCCGGAGCCAGTGTGATCTCGAAAGGGAATATCGTCGTTCTGGGTTCCTGCAGGGGAAGCGTGTACGCCGGCGCCTCTGGAAATCGAAAGTGTTTTGTAGCCGCTTTGGTTATGAAGCCAAATCAGGTGCGCATTGCGGATAAAATTGCCAGAAGTGCGATTACAAAGCGGGTAGACACGGGAGAATACCAGATGGATCCAAAGATCTCCTATGTGAAAGAAGATCATATCTATGTAAAGTCCATTTCCCAGGAAACGATGCTGGATCTACCGCTGTCATTCGATCATCCTTAAAGATACACCGGAGAAGGACATTTTTTGTCGGGAATACAAGTGAGAAAAGCACTACTTTGGAACAAATGGTGCCTGACGGGAATGAAGATAGGAGGATGAGAGATATGTGTGAAGTAATTGTAGTGACATCTGGAAAGGGCGGCGTTGGAAAAACAACGGCTACCGCAAATCTTGGAACAGGCCTTGCCAGACTGAATAAGAAAGTCGTTTTGGTGGACACAGACATTGGTCTGAGAAATCTGGATGTGGTGATGGGGCTGGAAAACCGGATTGTCTATAACTTGGTAGATGTGGTCGAGGGGAATTGCCGGTTGAAACAGGCTCTGATTAAGGATAAGCGTTTCCCAAATCTGGCTCTATTGCCTTCCGCCCAAACCAGAGATAAATCTGCCGTCACTCCGGAACAGATGATTAAGCTGACGAATGACCTTAGAGAACACTTTGACTACGTACTGCTGGATTGTCCGGCGGGAATTGAGCAGGGGTTTCGAAATGCCATTGCCGGTGCCGACCGGGCCATTGTTATCACGACACCGGAGGTTTCTGCTATAAGAGATGCGGACCGGATTATCGGCCTTTTAGAGGCTAATGAGATGCAGCGGATCGATCTTTTGATTAATCGTCTCCGCATGGATATGATCCGCAGAGGTGATATGATGTCTGTTGAAGATGTGGTGGAAATTTTGGCCATCAGCCTGATTGGAGCTGTTCCGGATGATGAGAGCGTCGTGATTTCCACGAATCAGGGAGAACCATTATCGGGAAATGAAACTCTGGCTGGACAGGCATTTTTCAATGTCTGCCGCAGGATTACCGGCGAGGCAGTTCCACTGTTGGATCTAAATAAATCCGGAGGTCTGTTTTCCAGAATTTTCAGAAAGCATTGAAAGGAGCCGTGAGTGATGATTTTTAGCAGATGGCATCGTAAAAACTCCGGCGGCATTGCACGGGATCGTCTAAAGGTTGTGCTTTTGTCTGATCATATGAACTGTGCTCCGGAGGCATTAGATCTGATAAGACAGGATATGCTGCGTATTCTGAAAAAACACTTGGAGATAGACCCTTCTGAAGTAAACATACAAATCGAGATATCCAAAAGAACAAAACAAGGTGCAAAGAATGTTAAAACAATACAGATTAAAGGACTATAATTTTAGACTGATCTTATTTGCCACCGCGCTCTCAATCATAGGAATTTTGCTGATAGGGAGCGCCAGAGAATCTGTGCAGGGTAAGCAGCTATTTGGCTTGTTCCTGGGACTCGCTTTGATGGTCATTGTTTCCCTGATGGATTACACGTGGCTTTTGAATTTTTACTGGTTTTACTATATTGCCGGCATTGCGATGCTGGCGATCACTCCGCTGTTGGGCACTGAAGTAAATGGAGCTACCCGGTGGATCGATATCGGTTTTTTACGCTTTCAGCCATCGGATGTAATGAAAATCATCCTGATTATGTTTTTCGCCAGATTTTTTGCAAAATATGAAGAAAATATTAATACACTAAAAGTGATTTTGTTTTCTCTGGTCTGTATTTTGATACCAGCTCTTTTAATCGAGGCACAACCGGATTTGTCTACCACGATCGCTATTTTACTGATTTTTTGCGCAATTTTTTTTGTGGCAGGCTTGAGTTATAAAATCATTGGTGGTATTATACTAATATGTATCCCTGCTGCGGTAATTTTTTTGAGTATTGTTACTAGACCGGGACAGACATTGTTGGAGGATTATCAGCTGACCAGAATTTTGGCATGGTTAAAACCCACTGAGTACGCAGAAGAGGCGTATCAGCAGATAAACTCAATTATTGCCATTGGATCCGGCCAACTCTATGGGAAGGGACTGGATAATAATATGGTCTCTTCCGTAAAGAACGGAAATTTTATCGCAGAACCTCAGACAGACTTTATCTTTGCTGTTGCTGGAGAAGAGCTGGGATTCCTGGGATGCTGCATCATTATTATTCTGGAGTTGCTCATTGCTCTTGAGTGTGTCCGGATCGGAAGAAAAGCCAGAGATCGGTCTGGCATGTTGCTTTGCTGTGGAATGGCCGCCTTGATATCATTCCAGAGTTTTATAAATATCTGCGTAGCAACAGGACTTTTCCCCAATACGGGATTGCCTTTGCCCTTTGTCAGCTACGGCCTTACTTCCCTTGTCAGTCTCTTTATCGGCCTGGGAGTGGTGCTGAATGTGGGATTGCAGGTACGAAAATATTGACAGGAGGAGAAGAGGATGAATATTGGATTAATTGCGCATGATTCAAAAAAGAAACTGATGCAGAATTTCTGTATCGCCTACAGGGGAATCTTATGCAAAAACGAACTGTACGCAACTGGAACAACCGGAAGACTAATCGAAGAAGTTACAAATCTGAATATTCACAAATATCTGGCGGGGCATTTGGGGGGAGAACAGCAGATGGGCGCCCAGATCGAAAGCAATCAAATCGACCTGATGATCTTTTTGAGAGATCCGTTGGCTCCGAAAAAGCATGAACCGGATATTAAAAATATCTTCCGCTTATGCGATACTCATAATATTCCGTTGGCCACGAATCTGGCAACGGCTGAACTTTTGATCAAGTCTTTGGACAGAGGAGATTTAGAGTGGCGAGAAATGTACAAATAACACGCAGTTCCAGGCGCAGGCAGGCCAATTCCATACAGCAGCATCGAAAGGTGGTCAGAAGATTCGCAGGGCTTTGCGTTCTTCTTTTTGTACTCCTGTTGATTGTGGGGTATTTGCTCTTTCTCAGAGACCGTAATATCCATTTGGAGATGCCGTACAGTAAAACAGATTCGGTCTTTGGAATTCAGAAGGTTTCTCTGGAAAATCGGTTGGCTCCTTCTATGGCGTCAGAACTTAGTGTCACAGCACAAGACGTTCCCCTGAATGGGGTAGAACTGACCTCTGGGGCGGCAGGACTTTTTTCAGATGAGAATCATCAGGTGCTCTATGCAAAGAATGTCCATCAGAAAATGTACCCTGCTAGTATTACAAAAATCATGACAGCTTTAGTGGCCTTAAAGTACGGGAATTTAGACCAGATCATTACCGTCGGAGAGGAATGTAAGGATATTGAGGTGGGTTCTTCTGTCTGTGAGATCAAAGTGGGAGATCAATTAAGTCTTCGTCAGCTTTTGTATGGACTGATCATCCACTCAGGAAACGATGCGGCCATGAGTATCGCCGTATCTGTGGGGGGATCCGTAGAAAATTTTGTCTCTATGATGAATAAGGAGGCCAAGGCGATTGGGGCTACCAATACACATTTTGTAAATCCTCACGGCTTACAGGATGAGGACCACTACACTACGGTCTACGATATCTATCTGATGTTCCATGAAGCATTAAAATATGATGAGTTTCAAAAAATCATCGGCATGGCCAGCTACTATGCTTCTTATCCCAATGCGTCGGGGGAGGAGACCGGTATTATGTGGGAATCCACAAATGGCTACTTTATCAATGAAGCCACACCTCCTGAAGCCGTGACAGTGGTAGGCGGTAAGACCGGAACCACATCCGATGCCGGGAACTGTCTTTGTCTTTACAGCAAAGACGCATATGGGGAGCCTTTTATTTCTATCATCTTAAAAGCAGAGACCAAGGATGTGCTCTATCAGGAGATGAATGAATTATTGTCTAAAATCAACAAATAGTAGTTGTAATTTATAAGATTATACATTATAATTGTACATATAATACTTGTGTCGGAAGACTGAAGGAGGAGATTACAATGATACAGATCATCGCAGGCAAAAAGGGAAAAGGCAAGACAAAACAATTACTTGACAAAGTAAATGCAGAGATCAAATCCGTACACGGAAATATTGTTTACCTGGATAAGAGTCCAAAACATATGTATGAGTTAAACAACCGTGTACGTTTAATTGACACTTCAGAGTATCAGCTTTCCAGCAGCGAAGCATTCATCGGATTTCTCTGCGGTATCATCTCTCAGGATCATGACTTAGAGCAGATGTATCTCGACAGTTTTTTGAAAATTGCGAAACTGGAAGGCTGTGACATTAGCAACACGCTGAAAGAGTTGGAACAGATCGGTGAGAGATATCACATCACCTTTGTACTGAGTGTTTCCATGGACAAAGACGAGTTGCCGGAATTTGCCCAGTCTCAAGTCATTATTTCATTGTAATTTGAAATACGGCAATATACGAAAAACGCGTAACAGGCACGTTTTTCGTATATCCCAAAGTTACAGAAAGCCAGAGAAAAGACTCTCTGGCTTTTCCTTTTCCTTACTCTTTTCCCATGGAGCCAATACGCCCGTAAAGTGTCAAAAGATATAGTCCTGCCAGACCCACAAGGGCATAGACAATTCTGGAGATCCAGGACATATCTCCGAAGAGAAAAGCTACCAGGTCGAATCGGAAAAAGCCGATTAGCCCCCAATTCACCGCCCCGATAATTACCAGCGATAAACAAGTATAGTCCAAACCTTTTGTTCCCATTGTTTAACCTCCTTCTATGGTCTCTCTCTATTTTTTCCAGAGAACTGTTTTTTATACAAAAGATAGGTTGTCCGAAAGAATTGAACGTGGTAAAATGGTTCGGGAAAGGAGGAACTCTTTTGGCAAATAGAAAAACAAGAAAAAAAATTGTAAAATACAGACGCTTTCCCTTACTGCATTTGAATATCGGAACCGTCTTATTTGGAATCATATTCGTCTATATGATGATATGCTTGATTTTGTATCTGACGGCTTCCCATGTGACAGCCTACGAAGTAACTTCCGGAACACTCTCCGGCAATTATCGCTATACGGCAATTGCATTGAAATCGGAAAGGATTGTGGATGCAGAGCAGTCTGGAAGCGTCACATATTATGCCAGGGAGGGCAGCAAGGTAGGCAGCGGAAACGCAGTATGCTCCATTGATGAAAGTGGATCCGCCTCCCAGGACAATAAGAAAGCGGATTCAGAAACGGATTCCGGCACAGATGAAACAGAAACGATGGATAGTCAAAGCCGGGAGCATTTTCGTTCGCTCCTTTCTGCTTATGCCTCTGATTATGACCGAAATACGTTTCAGGCTATTTATGATTTACAGGCAGATCTGGAAACCGGAATTCTGGAAATGAACAGCAATTCCGATCAGGTTACGCAGATTTCCACTTCCGGCTTGAAAAATCTGTGTGAGGCGCCCCAGGAGGGACTCGTAGTCTATTCTACAGATCAGTTTGAGGAAAAACAGGCATCCGATCTAAAGCCAGAGGATTTCAATCAGCAAAACTATGAGAAAATCAACCTCAGGCTGAATGAAACCGTAAAGACTGGGGATCCCATCTACAAGTTGATTACAAACGAATCCTGGAGCCTTGTGATTTTGATGGATAAAAAAACCGCCTCTGAATTAGATGGCAAAGACACGATGCGGATCCGCTTTCTGAAAGATGGAACCACCCAGTCTGCAAATTTCAGTATTTTTCAGAATGGTGGAAATTATTACGGAAAATTGGATATGGATCAATCGGTAACCCGCTTCTCTTCAGACCGTTACATAGAGATAGAATTGTTGCCAGGCCAGAGCACAGGTCTGAAAATCCCCGTCTCTGCCATTGCGGAACGTGTTTTTTATCGTATCCCAAAAGAGTATGCTATCTACGATGAGGAATCGCCTAATGAAGTACGGGTTTTAAAGGAGACACAGACAAAGAATGGAACCAGTACCAAATACGTGACAGCCACAGTATTCGACAAGACAGAGGATGCGTTTATGGTAGATGCCAGCCTTTTTCAGGATGGAGATATACTGGTGATGAAAGATTCCTCAAAGCGCTATACTGTCTCGGAAAAGGTATCTATGCAGGGAGTATATAATATCAACCAGGGATATGCGGTGTTCCGGGAGATCACAATTATAGACGAAAACGAAGAATACTGTATCGTGGAAGAAGGGTCCACCTTTGGCCTTGCTCAATATGACCATATTGTATTGGATGCCTCCACGGTGACGGATGAACAGATTGTATATTAGAGGTGAATAAGCTATGGTAAAAGAAAATCTGATGGAAGTAGAGGAACGAATCCGGGAAGCTTGCAAAAAGAGCGGGCGCAGACGTGAGGAAGTAACGTTGATAGCGGTTAGCAAGACGAAACCTGTTTCTATGATTCAGGAGGCATTGGAGACCGGGATTCTGGACTTCGGGGAGAATAAACCTCAGGAGTTGAAAGAGAAATACGAGATACTGCCGAAACATATTCGTTGGCATATGATCGGACATTTGCAGCGAAATAAAGTAAAATATGTGGTTGGCCGGGCTGCTATGATTCATTCCATTGATTCTTATCGCCTTGCGGAAGCAGTGGAGGCAGAGGCCGCAAAGCAGGAACGGGGAATTCCTGTCTTGGTAGAGGTCAATATTGCCAGGGAAGCATCCAAGTATGGACTGATGGAAGAGGAAACCTGTGAGTTTATTGAAAAGATCTCGCATTTTTCTCATCTGCAGGTAGAGGGATTGATGACGATAGCTCCCTTTGTTGAAAATCCTGAAGAAAATCGCAAATATTTTGAAAAATTAAGAAAATTATATGTTGACATCAAAAGCAAAAACATTGATAATGTTAATATGTGTAATCTTAGCATGGGTATGACCGGAGATTATCAGGTGGCAATCGAAGAGGGGGCCACGATGGTGCGTGTTGGCACTGGAATTTTCGGCAGCCGTAATTACAATATATGATAAGAATAAGGAGATAAAGATGGGAGTATTAGATAAGTTTTTAAATGCCATGAAATTAAACGACGACGATGGATTCGACGATGATGATTTCCTGGATGATGAGATAGAGGAAGATTACGAGGAGCCACGCCCTAAAAAAAGGTTGTTTAAAAAGCTGGAAGAAGAGGACTATGACGGATTCGGCTATGAAGACAGTACACCTGCAAGACAAGAGCGTAAGGCGAAATCTCAGTCTAAGTCCACACGTTCCGGTTCTACCGGAAGTTCTAAGATCTCTCCCATGCGACCTAAAAAGACAAACAGTGGAATGGAGGTCTGTGTGATCAAGCCGCGTTCCATGGAGGATGCCAGAGAGATTACGGAGACGTTGCTTTCCAACTGTACCGTGGTTTTAAATATGGAAGGCCTGGATGTGGATGTAGCACAGCGTATCATTGATTTTTCATCTGGTTCCTGTTACGCAATTAATGGAAATCTCCAGAAAATCAGCAGCTATATCTTTATTATTACCCCGGCTTCTGTAGATATCTCAGGAGATTTTCAGGAGATCTTAAACGGAGCATTCGACATTCCCTCCATTCATACAAATTTTTAGAGGTATGCATGTATGGATAAGTCAGAAGAACGCCTGCGCAGCCGGTTGATGGATTTGGCAGACGAGGCAGATAAAAAAGGAATTGTCACCTTTTCGGATTTTCTTAATCTGAATGAACTGAATATTTTTCATAGCATAGCCGGTATGCTTTCCTTCGTACGTTGGGAAGTGTCCGGCGGTTATGAACTTGCAGAGCGTCAGATAATAGCCTTTATTCCTGATGCTCTTTATTATGACTGGGAGTTTCCCATTGCTTGCTTGAAGATTTCTCCTCTGCGGGATAAATTTGCCGAGAATTTGACGCACAGGGACTACCTGGGAACGATTTTGGGTCTTGGCCTGGATCGGAGCAAGCTTGGAGACATTTTCGTGAAGGGCCACGATGCCTGGGTATTTTGTTCCGAATCCATAGCTGACTTTATATGTAGGGAACTGACCAGGGTCCGGCATACTTCCGTATTGTGTGTGAAGACAGACACCCTGGAGACAGAGATCGAGGTGCAGACGGAAACTATACGGGGCAGCGTTGCCTCTATCCGACTGGACAGTCTGATCGCTATGGCCTGTAAAGGCTCCAGAAGCAGTCTTTGCGCCATGATTGAGATGGGAAAGGTATTTGTCAACGGAAAGCTTATTACATCGAACGGTTATATTTTAAAGGAACAAGATGTCATATCTGTAAGAGGGATTGGAAAATTTCGTTACTGCGGCATCTTATCCCAAACGAAAAAAGGACGTTACTACATTGAAATACAAAAATTTGTTTAGGAGAACATTGATATGAACACATCATCCTATAGAACCTGTATCCCGGTAGGATGCCAGGGCCGCCATGCTTATAACATTGATTTGGAAAGATCTTTCGAACGACTGCCGGATTGCCTGAAAGCGCTTGCCTGTGCAGACAGAAAAATTTGCTTGGTTACGGACAGCACAGTAGAGAAGTTATATCTGAAACAGGTGAAGCAAATATTAGAGTCCTGTTGTGGACAGGTAACCAGTTTTTCGTTTCCTGCAGGCGAAGCGAATAAAACATTGGATACCGTCCGAAGCCTGTATGAGCATCTGATCCGCAGTCATATGGAACGCAAAGACTTGTTGATCGCATTGGGTGGAGGCGTTGTCGGAGACTTGGTGGGATTTGCCGCGGCCACGTATCTGAGAGGTATCGACTTTGTGCAGATTCCAACCACTCTGCTCTCCCAGGTGGACAGCAGTATTGGGGGGAAAACCGGGGTAGACTTTGACGCCTATAAAAATATGGTGGGCGCTTTCCACCAGCCTAAGTTGGTTTATATGAACCTTTCCGTTCTGGACACTCTTCCGGAGGGGCAGTTTTCCTGCGGGATGGGGGAAATTCTAAAGCATGGGCTCATTCGGGATGCCGGCTACTATGATTGGATACTGGAACACAGAGAGCGCCTCTTAAAACGGGAAATGGATGCCATGGAAGAAATGATATCCAGAAGCTGTGAGATCAAGCGCCAGGTGGTAGAGCAAGATCCTTGTGAACAGAAAGATCGGGCACTGCTTAATTTTGGACACACGCTCGGACATGCCATAGAAAAACAGATGCAGTTTCGGCTGCTCCATGGTCAGTGTGTGGCGCTTGGTTCTCTGGCCGCAGCATACATTTCCTGGCAGAGGGGATATTTAACAGAGCAGGAGCTTCTGAATATCCGGAGGGGAAATGAGAGCTTCTCTCTTCCTGTTTCCTTTTCCGGTGCAAATGCCGATGATATTATCCGGGCTGCCAGAAGCGATAAGAAGATGGAAAAAGGGAAGATCAAGTTTATACTTCTAAAAAAGATCGGGGATGCAACGATCGACCGTACCGTAACGGAGAAGGAAATGAAAGCCGCATTGGATTATCTGGAATCGAATGGTAGGTGAGGAAAGAATGGATAAACAAAAGTTTCGATATTCTCTATTTGGTATCTTTCTGTTGATCCTTCTGGTTGCTTTGGATCAATTTACAAAATATCTGGCAATTCTGTTTTTAAAAGATCGGGACTGCCTTGAGCTGATTCCAGGAGCCTTCGAATTGCGGTATCTGGAAAACCGTGGAGTAGCCTTTGGACTGTTTCAGGGGCAGCGGGTAGGAATTCTCCTGGTCGGTTTGCTCATCCTCCTCGTTCTTGGTTATGCCTATCATAAATTGCCAGCAAGAAAGCATTTTCTGCCATTGCATATGCTTGCCATTGCCATGACGGCAGGAGCCATCGGAAATATGATTGATCGCTTTTTCAGGGGATTCGTGGTGGATTTTTTTTATTTTTCATTGATTGATTTTGCGATTTTTAATGTGGCCGATATCTATATTACTGTTTCTGCGATACTATTGGTACTTCTTGTCCTGTTTTATTATAAGGACGATGATTTCTCCTTCCTTTCAAGGAAAAAGACTCAAGAAAAAGATACGGGGAAGTTTCATGGAGACAATTAGAAAAACAGTTTCCGAACAATCGGAAGCTTTAAGAGTGGATAAATATCTATCAGAGGTGTTCCCGGACTACACACGTTCCTTTCTGCAAAAGTTGATCAGGGATGGCAATGTTCGTATTAACGGAAAACCGATAAAATCCAGCTATAAAGTACGGGCGGGGGAGAGCCTGGAGATCCAGATTCCAGATGTCAGTGAGCCGGATATTCTTCCTGAAAACCTTCCTCTGGATATCCTCTACGAAGATGAGGATCTGCTTGTGATAAATAAGCCAAAAGGCATGGTAGTACATCCAAGCCCGGGACATTATGAGGGAACGTTGGTAAACGCACTAATGTATCACTGTAAAGATCAGCTCTCCGGCATTAACGGAGTTTTACGGCCCGGGATCGTACACAGGATTGATATGGATACGACAGGCTCTCTGTTGGTCTGCAAGAACGATTTGGCACATAATGAGCTTGCAAAACAGCTAAAGGTTCATTCGATTACCAGAAAATATAAAGCCATCGTCCATGGGGTTCTACAGGAGGATGAGGGAACGGTCAATGCCCCTATTGGACGTCACCCTATAGACCGGAAAAAGATGGCGATCAATAGGAAAAACGGAAAGGAAGCAATTACACACTACCGGGTCTTGAAACGGTATCGCCAGTTCACATACCTGGAGTGCGAGTTGGAAACAGGAAGAACCCACCAAATCCGTGTTCATATGAGCAGCATCGGTCATCCCATTCTTGGAGATGCCGTATATGGCCCTTCTAAGTGCCCATATCGCCTTCAAGGGCAAACACTCCATGCGCAAGATATCGGATTTTTGCACCCGCGTACAGGGGCATATATGGAGTTCTCAGCACCACTTCCGGAATATTTTGAAAAGCTTCTTCACAAACTCCCGGAATAAAAAGAGGGTCTGTAGAATAGACTGAATAATCATAAAAAAGTGTACAAATGGCAGAATTTGTTGTATAATACAAATATCAAAAGGGATCTTGTCGTCAAGAGACATTCCTTTTTTGACGCCTTAATCATCATTCTATGAAGTTAGAAAGGACGGGAAGGATATGGCAAAAACAACAAATACGATTATAACCATTGCGCGCCAGTTTGGCAGCGGGGGACGGGAGATCGGGCAGAAACTTGCAGAAGATTATGGAATCAAATGCTATGATAAAGAGCTTTTGGCACGGGCGGCTAAAGACAGTGGTATGTGCCAGGAACTGTTCGAAAATCATGACGAAAAGCCTACGAACAGTTTTTTATATTCATTGGTAATGGATACGTACTCCATGGGATATTCTGCTTCCGGATATGCGGAGATGCCTCTGAACCATAAGGTATTTTTAGCTCAGTTTAACGCCATCAAAGATATAGCGGATGAGGGGCCGTGCGTGATTGTAGGCCGCTGCGCGGACTATGCTCTGGCAGATTATCCAAACCGGGTTTCCGTGTTCATTTATGGAAACATGGATTCGAAAATACGCAGAATTGCCCAAAAATACGATCTTACCAACGCAAAAGCAAAGGATCTGATGATCAAGACCGATAAGAAGCGCTCCAGCTACTATAATTATTATACCAGTAAGAAATGGAACGATCCTGCCTCCTACGACTTATGTATTAACAGCAGCATTTGCGGTATTGACGGAACTGTAAAATTGATTGAGGAATTCGTGTCTATCAAGGAGGCCTGTTCATGAAGCTGGTGATCCAAAGAGTCACCCGGGCCTCTGTGACCGTAGAAGAAAAAGTGATTGGCTCGATTGAAAAAGGATTTGTAGTCCTCATCGGCGTTGGCCAGCAGGACACAAAGGAGACGGCAGATACCTTGATCAAAAAAATGCTGGGACTTCGCATTTTTCAGGATGAGGAAGGGAAG
>CABSEG010000048.1 GCA_902476645.1 uncultured Lachnospiraceae bacterium
CCAGAAAGGCTGGCGTATTGGAAGTACTGCTTCCATGATGGCTCACCTTCAACACTTCAGCCTCCAGTACCTCCCCGGACTTTAGCATATCCTCTTCTGCTGCTGTCTCGGCGTCTCCGCAGAACAAAAAACTGTCATCCCCATAGGTGACCCGCACTCCCACAGACCAATCGTTTAAGTTGTCCCCATAATCTTTTACCGGGGCTACAATAGAAAATTCCGCATCCGCTCCAAGCTTATAATTCTTCCCTACTTCTGCCAAAGTTACGGACAGTTTCTTTTCCCGGGCTGCCTCCAGCATATCCTCATAGACAGCAGTCGTATGAATCTTGTCCGGAAGAATCAATGTTCCCACCTCATACTGCCGTATCACAGCCCCCATAGCTCCGATATGATCCTCATGAGGATGCGTTCCGATGACATAATCCAGTTTTTCGATTCCCTGTTCTTCCAGATAGGTCAAAACCATTTCTTGATCTTCCCAATTTCCAGCATCAATCAGCATTGCCCGCTCCTCAGTCTGAATCAGCGTGCAATCCGCCTGTCCCACATCCAGAAAATGCACCTGCATTCCCAACTTTTCAGACTTTACTGTTTTTTCCCGCCCATATGCTTCCTGACCGCAGCCAGTCAGAAAAACACAAAGCATAAATCCCAGAACCATCATGCTCTTGGCAATGATTTTTACTTTTTGTTTTTTTTCCATCATGTCTCTTCTCCTGTCATGAATCCGATGTCGATTGTCAGTAATGATAGCTTATTTTTCAAGGATAGCAAATGAAATAAACCATAGGAACATAAAATCTTACAGCAACAAAAAAGACAGAGAAGAACTCTCTGTCAAAAAAGCAGATAGCGGGAATCGAACCCGTCTCTCCAGCTTGGGAAGCTAGCGTTCTACCGATGAACTATATCTGCGTCAACAATATTATTATACACTTTTTTCAGCATTTGTCAAGCCTAAAAAACGCTGATGCCACTGTGGATTTGTCTTCTTCAGAGAAACCAGCTTCTTATTTGTATCCAGAAAGCAATGCTTTGTGTCTCCCACACACCGCACCTCTCCAGACTTTTTATCCCGTATCTCATAATGAAGCGTCATAGTGATCCCATTATAGTGAACAAGTGTGGTTTCGATGGACACGGTTTCTCCAAAGCGTACCATCGCCTTATACTGACTTTTTACCTCCAGTACCGCGCAGGCAATTCCAGACTCCTCCAGCGCCTGGTATGGCATCCCGGCTTGCTCCATCATATCCACTCTGGCTTCCTCAAACCACCGGATATAATTGGAATGGTGTATGATTCCCATTCTATCTGTCTCATAATACTGAGCTTTATGTTCATATGGATGAAAGCGCCCCATCTCATCCTTCCTCCTTTTTCTCTATTTCTGTACTATTATACCTCTTTTCCAGCGTTTTTCAACTCTTAATTTTCCTGCTGCCTCCACGTTTCAGGCGGTTCTATTTGATAAAGTAACTATTACCGATTAAATATGATTTTGACATGTTTTTTGAATCGTGCTATTATTTAGTTAGCGAAAACTAACTCTTAACAATAAATCTACACAAATTAGACGAAAAACAGGAGGTATATGGATATGACAAAGTATACAGTTATGGTAGATGGCATGCAGTGCGGCATGTGTGAGGCTCATATAAACGATGCGATCAGAACGGCTTTTCCCATCAAAAAAGTGACTTCCTCACATACCAAAAAACGGACCATCATTCTTTCTGAAGAGCCAATCAATGAACAAATTCTAAAAAAAGTCATCAACAACACCGGATATACTGTTCTTTCCGTGGAAAGTGAACCCTATGAAAAGAAAGGGCTGTTCTCAAGATTTAGCAAATAGACTTTTTGCATATGAGCCATCTAAAAACCTCCTTTCGGAACGCTCACTTGTTCCGGAAGGAGGTTAATGCAGCATATGCCAAAGATGGAGCACATAGATTCGTTTTTTCACGATTCTACTCCAAACATGACGAAAAAACAGATTCCAAAAATCAAATCTGGAAATCCATTTCCCATTTCTTTTGATCTTTATTGCCACGGCATCAATCTGCTCAAAAGATATGGGACCTTCCAAAACATTTTGAGCATCTCCTGCCATATAGCATCTCCTTTTCCCTTTTTTGCATACTCGGTGCAACACATACTGTCCGTTTTTCCGATGATACAAAACAATATCCCCTCTGGCTGCGCTGCCAGCCGCGGGAGCAAGCAGCACAAAATCCCGCCCATGGATTAAAAAGGGCCTCATGCTGTTTCCCGATATCGGGATCACCGCTTTTTTTCCCTCATTGATCAGGAAAAGCATTTCATCCAGATATTCTTTTGTATCCACGCATCGGATTTCCTTTTTTCGCTGTCTTTCCATCTCATCGCTCGCTTTCTATTACCCTGCATGCTTCAATCCGGTAAATTCTATCGCAAAACTTCAGAGCACTCTCTCTGTGGGAAGCTAGAATGCAGATACTGGACTTTGCAGCCTCCCGAATATGATTTAGCACCTCTTGCCCCGTCTTTTCATCTAACGCAGAAGTTCCTTCGTCAAAAAGGATAATCGGTGCCTTTTTCAAAATGGCTCTTGCAATGGCGATGCGCTGAGACTGTCCCTCGGAAAGTCCGAGCCCTTGTTCCCCCACTTTGCTTTTAATCCCATCTGGCAAAGATGAAACAAACTTCCAAGCGCATGCGGCCCTCAGTGCATGCTCCAGTTCTTCATCCGATGCCTCCGGTTTAATCATGCGCAAGTTTTCATCAATCGTTCCGGAAAATACCGTATTGCCTTGAGGTACATAGGAAAAAAATCGTCTGGTGCCCGGCCCCAGCTCTTCTTCATTTCCTTCCTGATCTCTGATTATGGCTGAGCCCTTTACCGGATTCAAGAGCCCCAACAGAATCCGCATCAGCGTAGTCTTCCCAACCCCGGATTCACCCACAAGGCCGATGACTTCCCCTGGTTTGGCATAGAAACTGCAATTCTCCAGAATGACTTTATCCCTCTGATAAAAAAAAGTTACATTTTTTAACTGAATCTCAACCCCCCTATCTGCCTGCTGTTCGATCTTCTCAATTTGCTTCCGATTTCCCTCTTCTTCTTTTGAGAGACCTGTCACCTCCATGATTCTCCCTGCAGACGTGGTGGCGCGGACCGCTGATGGCACCAGCTTAATCAGCCCTTGAAAGTCACTGGACAGAGTTTTTGCCAATTGAAGAAACAAAACCATGGTTCCATATGTAATATGCCCTGTCCAAAGTCGATACACGCCCCATCCCATACAAAAAAGAGAAACGCACAGAGACATGACGCTAAGAAAGGCTGAAGTGCTGACTGTGAACAGATTATATTCCATGGCAGTTTGAATATATCTTTTTTGTACACTTCTTAATCGATTTCCAAACAGATCTACCAAATGAAACGCCTTAATAGACTGCATATGTTGAAAAGATTCCTGTGTAAATCCCATCATATCGCTGCTGGCCTTTAGCATCCTCTTATTCTGCTCCCTCATGTTCCAGAGCAGAACTCTGGAAACAACTACCGTGATCGGAGCGCTGCAAAGAGCAATCAACGCCATCATGGGATCATAATATAAAATAATGCACAGGCTTCCCAGAAAATGTACCGATTTCATCAGCAAATTTGGAATCCATCCTAAAACACTACTTCCGATCGTAGATACGTCTCCATTGGTACGGTTTAAAAGATCTCCGCTGTGAAAGGCCGTCATATCCTCCCACTTGGTGTTTAAGATCTCCCGGTAGACGTCTGATAGGATTTCACTGTTGATCTTTAAACTGACTTTCGCCAGCATCCGGCTCATCAGACAGTTCTGGCCAATCCCGCAAAATCCAATGACCACATACAAGGTTCCCATATGTATCAGCGGACTCTGATCATACTGAGTCACCGCGTCAATGACATATTTGGAAAAAACGCTTCCCGCCAATCCAAGACAAACCCCCAGCACTCCCAAAAAACTATAGAGTCCTATGGCCTTTTTATACCTTCTGACATACTGCATCAGCCACGAAATCTCTTTTTTCAATTCCCCGAAATCTCCTTGCCGAAGCTTTCTTTTGACCCTGTCCCATCCTTTCATCACCTGTCGTTTCCTCCATTGAGCAAACGAAGCTGCTCTTCATATTCTTTTCTCATAGCCTCTGCCATCTTGCAGACATACTCCGGCTTTCTCTCAAAGCCTCCCGTTTCTGCCTGACACATAGCCGCACACACTCTGCAAAAGCCCCGGTCCTTACAGTTCGCACACTCCTCTGGAAGCCGGATATTCCCCATCTGTCCATGTATCTTTTGCCAGGCTCCCCAGAAGCCTTCTTCCTCCAAATCTGCCTCAGGTTCCGTCATCAACCCACAAGGGCGCATTTTACCATCCCAGGTAATCCAATAGGCTCCTCTTCCCGCCTGGCACATACTCCTTCTTCTGAGCTCCTCATCTTCATTTTCAGATAAATAGGGTTCTCCCTGAAACCGCCGCTTTGCTCTCGCTTCAAACTCTTCATCTGAAAATCGTATCCGCTCACATCTGACCGTACAGCGCCCTGCCTCCTCTGCCGTCAATCTTCCCTGATTGATTCCCACATCTTGTTCAGATAAGCGAATTTGCGGAAACATATAGGCACTCATCTCTAAAAGCGTTTCCTCTCTTCTGCTAAAATCACAGACCTCCTCTATATCCAAATAATTACAGGGCGTAATGGTCATGGTAATGCGCACCCGCAGTCCAAGTCTCTTTAATTGATGGATGGACTTGCTTACCTGCTCCCTGGCCGGAACGCCGCACAGACTGCGGTAAGTCTCCTGGGAACCTCCGTAAAGGGAAACATTTATGCAGGCAGGCGGGTACAACCGGAAGCAGTCTAAAATCTTCTCATTCAGAAGAGATCCGTTGGTATTGATCGTTATGCGAAATCCCATTTTCGCAAGACTTACGTACAACTCCAAAAAATCCTCTCGAAGCATTACCTCCCCACCGGTCAGCAACAGAAACAAAGTGCCTCGCTTCTTTGCCTCCTCTGCCAGAGCAAGCCATTGCTCCTTGGTAAGTTCCCATTTCTTTAATTCTCTCTCTTCTGCCCTTCCATGTACATAACACATGCTGCAGTGAAAATTGCAGCGGGAGGTCAGTTCAAAGGTCCCGTTTATGGGAATTCCAAGCTGACATCCTTTGGCAGACATATATCTGCTGATCAAAAATTGATGCTGTAATTCTTTTTGTTCCATATTTTATTCTTCTCCGTTGATTGTCTGCTCTAATACATCTACTGCGGAAGCATCCGGCAGACAGGCAAAATAATAGACCGGAACCTGTTGAATCAGACGCAGCAACACGTCCAATATATGTTCCAGGCCTTTTTTATCCCATTGATTTACACTGCACTCAGAAAGCAGAAGCCGAAGAGCTTCACCGCCATGAATACGCCGGATGCAATTTTCTCTTCCCTGGCGTAAAACTGCGATGGCCCGTAATGGAACTTTTCGATTCAAAGAAATGCCTGAGGAACCGCAAAACGGAAGTCCATAGGCCCATACCTCTTCTCCTTCGAAGGCGAGAATGCTTCTGTCCCCGTTTATAAGCTCCACTTCACGACGATTTCTCTTCCAGAGCTCTGCCTGAGTCGATTTTCCAGTCCCAGAAGGGGCAGAGAACAGAACGCCCTCGCCCTTGTAGGAGATGAAAGAAGCATGTAGAATCACGCGTCCATATGCGGCCATGATGTGCGTTAAGTCCATAGCTGAAAAAATCTCTCTTTCCAAAACCTCTCTTTTTTTCTGTTTTAACCAGACCTTGCAGTGATTACTCTGCTCTTCATCCCATTCTATACAAGACTTTCCGAAAGCTCCTTCACCTGGATTTTTAAAATATCCAGCATAGCATATGAGCTTTTTTCCTTTTCGGTATACCTGATTCCGGCAGCTTCCAAATATGTATTCACCACAAACGGCAGGAAGATTCTCTCCGATATGAAAGTCAATTCGTACATGTTTCTCTTTGGTCTCTGCCTCAAATTTTTTATATGGATCTTCATATAACACCTGGTATCCAGTTGCCAAATGCACTCCCAAAAAAATATCCGCAATCTTATAACATGTAAATTCTCTCATTGATTGCTGCTCCTGTACAGAACTTGATAAATCAAGACAAGCCCTGGAGACTGTTCACAATATCCACCGCCGGATTATGATAACACTCAAATTCATTTTGACACATGGAACCCTCCACTCCCACGTTCGCTATAAAGCTTACGCCAGCTATCACATTCGTATATGGTCCCTGTAAAATGCCGTCTCCTCCAGTGGCAATCTCGTTACAAACGACTCCCTCTTCTAAAACGTAGTTGCATGCCGCTATCGCTGAACTTAATGTAATCTCTTCAAACATCACTTGAGGTTTCTTATAACTCTTCTTCATATCCTCGTATCTCCTATACTGTTATTTTATATTTTCTAGCTATTTCTATTCTTGTTCTTCCGATATCAAGCGCAGCAGTCGCGCTTTTCTTTCTGCCTTTCGTTTTTCTCCTATATTTACAAAATCTAAACACCCAAGCTACTGGAAGCAGGTAAGGATATTTTTCAAGCCATTGGTAGCTCTGTTCTGCTCTTTTTACCGATGGAAAAAGCGCTCTGAATATACAAGATAGCTTTCCGCTGGATTGATGACTCAGGGCTGACTGCATTAAATTTCCGCTGTAAACTCTTTCCAGACTGCTTTTTCCATATACGCCGCCCTCCAGAACATCTTTCATAAATATCTCTGTATCCAGATTTCCGCTCCATATCTGCCTTGGCATTCCAATCTTTTCTGGAATCATGCAAAGATACTGCTGCTGCATAGACAGGAGCACCTGCCAAAATTCATACAACCCGCATTCTCTGGTAAAACTCTCTACTTTGCCCCAATCGATTGCATTTGCATAAGCTTTGGCATACAAGGCCAAATCTGCCAGCTGTCTTACGCCAAAACCGCAGCAGGCAAAATGCTGAAAACAATGGCCAATCAAATACATCAAATGTTCGGTATCTTTCAGCGTTCGAACCTTCTGTCCTTGTATCTTTATTTCCTTATATTCCTGAAAGCACTGGGTAAACCAGGAGTTCATTCCAGCACAAACGGATCTGCTTTTAAAAAGTTTTGTATGAAGCTCTAAATGAAATCCGGTTTCTTCAAGACTATAGGAAAGTTCTTCATCCTGAAAAGAGCTGTTTTCCTTTTTAAATCCAAGTCTCCGCAAAATCAAATCATATTTTTCCAAATCCTCTTTCGGAATCAGTAAATCTTCATCTTGAGAAGTTCGAAAGTCGGGAGTCGGGAATAATTTCCGCAGAACGATTCCTTTTATTACGATTGGATTTAATTGACATCTTTTCAACTCTTGATATAATGTCAAAAACTGTTTTGTCCGATTCTGCTGACTGACCATTTGGGTAATCGCATGCGTCCTCCAGGTATTGCGCATGTGCTCTGGTACTTTTTGCAGCCATCCCAGCTTTCCCAGGCAATCGTAGATCATCGGACTAATATGATGCATAACCGACAGCTTAAAGACCTCTTCCCATGAGAAAATCTCCTCCGGGTCATTTTGTTCTCTTATATTTTGTTTAGGCGAAATCGCTTCACTAAATAAGCGAAGAAATATTTGTTCTTCTCTTGTTAACTCTTTCATCGTCATTCCTATTTTTATAAACAAATCTCTAAAGGTTTTCCTTCAGCATGTCGCGGTTTCTGAGAGTTTGAAGAAACTCTGCAATATCCTCGCGTGCACTCTGTGTATCTACTTCATATTCCTCACAGAGAGAAGTTATTAAATCCTCTTCCGTCCTTTCTTTTTCTTGAAGAAGCTTCCACAAAAATGCCCCCACTTCGTTTAACGCAATCAGACCGTGAAATTTTAATGCCTCCTGCCCAGTAGGCACAACAATGTGTTCTCCTGCAATCTCTCTGACAACAAAGTCCTGTGATATTCTCATAAGCTTCCCCCTAATCATACGTCAGGAATATAATTTTACTTGTTTCTGAATCATAGTGCATTGCCTGTTCTTCTCTGGATTCTCCTGCAGAAACTCCGCCTTCGAATTTCACCCGATAAGTAATTCCGCCCAAAAACCCTTCCTCACCCGCATTTTTATAATAAACATAGATATCGTTTGTAATATCTTGATCGCTGTGATTCTCCACTTGAATCCAGTTATCCTTTGCAGATACGGTAAATATATCCGTGTGCAGGGACATTTCTCCGCTAAAATAAGCCAGATTCTCCACCTGATAAGTACAGCTCTCAGCCCATTCCGGATACTCCATGGCAGAACTTTCCAATACCATTACTTTTTCTCCGGCAGGAAGAGTCGTGATGTCAAACTGTGCCGTCTGACCTTCTGCCTCTGCTAAAATCCGTAAAAACTGAATGTCCTCCTGGGATGTATTGATTACCGTAAGCTGCCAGACGTTCTCAACGTTCCTGTCGCTTCCATCCTCCCAAAAAGTTCCACTATACTGAGTCGCTTCCTGGATTAGAATTCCATCCTGAAGATCACAGACATAGGCGTTGTCTGCTGCTGCCGCTTTTTCACCTTGATTCGTTTCCTGATTTTTTTTAGAAACCAGAAAGAACACAGCAGCCAGACCCAGCAGGAGCACGCAAATGGCTCCTGCTGCCGCATAGATGATATTCTTTTTTTCCCTTGCTCTGATCCGGCTCATATGCTTTTCCTTCCTCATACAATTATAGCTTCTGCCTTGCGAAAAGTTTCTAAGCTTTCAGGAATTCTTTTTAAATACGCATATGTTCATCTTTCCTAAACGCGACATTTTTTTGCTACAAGAAGAACGCTCTTTTAATTTTACCTTCTTTCCCACCCTAGTGATGGTAAATTTGTGTAACTTTTTGTCTGCACACCTTACAACGAATGTGGCAACCTTTCCGTTTGGTTTCACAGCTGCCGTGACATTCTTCTTTGTTATATAAGGCAGACGAATAGAAATGCGCATCTTTCTATTTTGTACTTTTTGAATACGGATGTAGCACTTCTTGTTTGCATCGCTATACCAGGTTCCTTTTTTGAATGCAGGCTTTACGATAAGCTTGCAGTTATAAGTCTTCCCCGCATAGATGGCCTGAATCTTTACTTCTCCTACTTTTTTTGCTTTCACAATGCCATTCTTGGAAACGGTTGCTATGGATGGCTTTTTACTCTTCCATTGCACGTTGCCTTCCGCATTTTGTAAGCTCAGGCGCAAACTTTCTCCCGCATTTATGTTTGCCTTTGTCTTATTTAGCGTAATCCTCTTGCTTTTTGAAGAGTCTATTGGCTGATTTTGAGGTTGATTCTGTGCCTGAGGCATATCTTCTTCCTTTTGCGTCTCTTGCTGATTAGAAATCACATTTACCTGGCAAGAGGCACTGATCTGACTCTCTTTTTCAGAACGAACCGTAATGACAACCGTTCCGACTCCTTTCGCCGTAACCGTTCCGTTTTCGTCTACCGTTGCCACTGTTTCATTGCTGCTTTCCCATTTCACACCCTGGTAAGACGCATTTTCCGGTGATACGCTAGCTTTCAATTTCATATGCTCACCAACTTTCAGCGTCCGGCCGTTCCCAGACATCAGGATGGCGCTAACCGGCACATAGTCACTTGCATTCACTCGCAGCTGATATCCATCACTTGCAGCAAGCCTTCCGCGAACGCATACATAATAGGTTCCAGCAGTCAGCTGCACCTTGCCAGATGTCATATGAGATTTTCCATTGCTGTCCAATGTAAGCAGCTCGTTCTCCTCTCCGCTGGCATACATGCTGATTCTGCAGTCTGTCTCTTCAGTCTGCCCCATAATCTTTAGATCAAGGGATACGCAGGATGTTTCTGTCAGCGTATACGCGAAAAAGTCTGCATCCTTTTCGTCCAAACTCCAGGTGTTCAGATTGCCTTCATACGTGATATTAGCATCTATCGCGGTTGCATTCTGAACCGTACCATTGTCTTCTATCTCGCCATAGTATTCTGAAACAGATTGATACTGAATTGTCAGGGCCCCGTCTCCCAGGAAACAATCTTTTTTGGTGAGATGGCACTTATATGTTCCTTTTGGCAAGGTGATGTATCCGCTATCTCCGATTTTCGATTTCACTGTTACTTCACTGCCCACATACCTTTCATAGGTATCTGTTGACTCATCATAACGATACAGATTCAAGGATGCTTCCCGATCTTGCATATTTTCCAGGAGAATGCGAGCTCGGCCATTCTCCTCTATGTCAAAGAACCAAGGACTACTTTGTTTCGTTATGGTGTACTTATGATTTAAGGCTAACTTTTCCGCATAAACAACGGTTATGAGTTTATCGCCATCTACTGTTCCCTGAGCTGCATCTCCTTTTATTTCCGTCTTCACATACCCATTGATCTCTTTGCTCAAAAGCTCTTTTACATCGTATGGGTTGCCCTCTGTAAAATTGAACATCTCAGTTTCTGCAATCAGATTTCCGTTCTGATCCTGATACTGTACAGCCACGGTCCTTTCCGGCTTCGGATTCAATAAGTCAAAGGCTGCCTGAGCAGTTTCCATATCTGCGTAAGCGCGTAACTTAATGGCTTTTCCTGAATCTCTGGAAGTCCTTCCCTCCACAGACTGGGTATCATCCACTCCCGTCCATCTTAAATTTGTCAATGAAAGGACCTCTTGTACCGCTTCTTCTTCCCCTTCCGTTTCCGTTGCTTCGGAGCCGTTTGGCATATTTGCTATTACAATCGGATATTTTGTCCGATATCCATCTCCATCTGCCTCCCATACGCACTGGAAGCTAATATCATAGTATAGATCCGTGGTAGTCTGGCAAGTCAGCTCTTTGTTTCGATAGTTCTTCCAAGTGCCATTTTCATCCACTGCACAGCTAATCAACACATTCTCTGCAGTTCCTCTGGCAGCTTTAAAGGAAATAGCCACGCTGTCCGGCTCATCGCTGGCCCACAGATAAAACCCGATTGCCTGTCCTCTCGCCAGATACGTCTCATGCTTTGGACCATAATCGATGTATTCACTCAGTGACACGCCATCCTTTTTCCCATCAACAAAAACTACGCCATCAAGAATGTCCGTTTCCACATCTTTTCCATCGATCAAAATATCTCTGATTTCCTTATATTGAGGATTGCTTTCCCCATCCTGTGCATAGGCATCCTCAATCACTTCATATCCCTCTTTCCCGGCATCCGCAGTACCGTAAACGCGCACTGCATCCACATAGAAATAGTATGAATCTTTCCCCTGATGGGAGTTTTCCGGAAGGAACAGAGGCGTTATCTCTACTGTATAGGTTCCATAATTCAAACCTTCACTTCTAACTACCGGAATCTGATACAAGGCATCTTTTGAATTTTCGTCTACCACCCACTCTCCGTCTTTATACTGATAACCATAGTACGTATCTACTAACACGGTTTTCACAGGCGTCCCTTCTGCCTTTTCTCCTGTGTAAATTCTCATCCGAATCAGCCCTGTCTCATTGCTGGTCAAACTAATCAGATCAAAACCTGTTCCTTTAAACGTGAAGACTGCACTGGGACTTTTCGCATTTGTTGCAGCACTTACTTCTACCTTGTGATAAGATTCACTGCTATATGTCTTATCTGTCACATAGTTGCTGTCATATCCATAAATGCTGTTGGCATCCTTTAATACCTGCTCTTTTCCGGGACGATCCACATCCTGTTTCCTGTCTGCCGTATCTCCTTCTACAACTTCCCATTTACCTAAGTCCGAACCGTCTGTAGCCGTTCCATCATTATATTGGATGAAATCATTCCCATCTGATCCTTTGAAATTATCTTCATAATAAATCTGCGTTGCAGGAATAATGTTGACAGCCCCATAGACAAAGTTTTGTCCTTCCTGATGGTTTGCGACACCAGACAGATTCACCGCATATGACAACTTTTCAAAAGAATCCATCTGCATCGTTGCAGGCGTATAGCATACCTCTCCGGAAGCTGTATTGGCCTCAGCTTTTCCATAAGTACCTGTTACGCTTTTCCCATAGCCTTGGGCTAAACTACTGTCTGCGCGACCCAGAGCGTTTTCATCCTCAAGGCCTACTGCTGCCAGCGTACCTCCAAGTTTGGCTATGCGATCTTCTGTCAGCACATCAATGTTAACCGGGAGACCATAATCAATAACTACACTGTCTTTTACCGTCAGGTCTGCAATTCTATAGTTTGTAATGCGTATTGTATATCCGTCTTCTGATTTGCTGTAGGTCGTCAAATATCCCGGTACGTCTTGTTCCACTACGTCATATTGATAATATCTGGTATAAGCTGTTTTATCTTCGTTCCATTCGCCCACTGGAACCTGTACCGTCTCAGTCCAAACATTCGGATCAGAATTCGCCGCATCCGATGTGATTACAAGGGTATCTTTCCCTTCAGAAACCTGATAATTTTGATTATCTTGTTTTATTGTAACCTCCACCTGGTCTGGACGTTCTCCGTCTTTGTTATTGTTATCAATCCAGATTTTTTGGATAGTCAGCATGAGCTCCTCACCACAGGGATCTTGAATACCCACATCTTCACCTGTCGGATCAGATACTACATCCTCTGTAGGCGTTCCGAGCATTAGATCTGCTCTGGCATCCGATATCCATACCTTAATGGCAAACTCAGCAATTCCAGGTCCTTCCTGAACGCTTCCTGATTGAACATAATCGGTTGTCTGATATGCGTACTTCCAAACATCCGTATGCTTGTACATACTCGCATGTTCCATATGGGAAACGGTGTATACATAATATGTAATTCCTCCTATCTCTTCCCCGCTTTCCACATTCGAAGCGTCACCAAGCTTCACCTTTTCACTCGTTTTTTCTCCATCTTCTCCGACCTTGTAAGTATAGATTTGAGATAGCTGATCATTATTCCAGATTCGATAAACTTGATAGGTATTTCCGTTACCTTCTATCTCCTGTAAGTTGTTACCGTCATACGTTGACTTAAGGTCACTCCATCCAACAAACTCTCCCACTTTTCCGGATGTTCCACGGATCGTGTCTGCCAAAACCATACTGTTGTTTTCCAGAAGGCCTTCTTTGTTATATCCAACAAAGCCGCCAGCATAGCCAGACATTCTGCTTCCATCCTTATCATTGTCTGCTCCTCCGGCAAACACATCATAACCCGTCTCGATTCCGGTTACTTTCCCTCTGAAAATTCTGGTTCGGTTTGCCTTGATCAGATGTACAGAGATTGTATTGCTATCTGTCAATTTGCCATCCTCGTCACAATGCAGAATAATCTCTGAGTCGCCAATGTTTACCTTTACGGTTTGATATCCTGTCTCGTCCGGTTCTCCCAATGAGGCGCTAATGATCAATCCTAAAAGACTCACACGTGCGAGATTTCCATCATTTAGAAGCTCAACCTTCAAAATACCCAAATCAATGTCTGCCAGATTAATGTCCTGCAACTCTTGCGTATGCAAAACATCTAAAAGCCCTTGGACGATTCTTAATAGTGCATTGACCAATTTTGAATCAGCCTCTACGCTTGCCAGGTATGCCCGATTCGTCTTTCCGACAAATCCTCCGGCTATGCCGTCACTGCTTACCTGCTTCAAATTATTGACCGTACAGCCTACCTCATCATTTTCATCCTTTGCTATGATCGTTGCATTATCTGCATATCCTGCAAATCCACCTGCCATGGACTGAACATAGATCGTATCGCTTAATGGGCCTTCCGTGTTTGCCGCTCCAATGTCATTTCCAAACGTTCCACCCGTACTTCTAACCATAAATCCTGCATCGATTCCTTCCACGCTTGAATCATAGATATGAGATCCCCATACATCCAAAAGTCCTGCGGAGAGATCCAGAATATTATTTTCTGCAACCCCAGCTTCATCTACATCCAGAGTGCCGCTCCTGTCCAGATGGCCAATGAAACCTCCTACATAACTTTTTCCAGATACTTTCTTCAAATTTTTTACACTGCTGTCCTGAACCGTTCCGCTTTGCAGACTTCCTCCAAATCCTCCTGCATTGCCAGCATAATAGGTTGCTTCATTAACGCCATAACTTTCCTCTGTCATGGCCGTTACCGTAAAGCCGATGTCCACGCCTGTAACAGAAGCATTGTAGATATATGTACGGAAATTCTCCAAAAGACCTACTTCCTGGGTTTCAATTAGATTTAAGATTGAGAAACCATCTTCTGTTACTGAGGCAACGCTTCCAACATCTGACAGACCAAACATACCACCGGCATACAGGCCGCCAATTACTCTATTCAAACGATCGACTGTAATTCCGTTGGGCTGATCTTCTCTTCCCAATACTGCGCCATCCAGCAATCCTGCAAAACCACCTGCATAGTCTGCATATGCTACAACTTCTGATCTGTCCTCCGCTGTTGTTTTATATGTTCCATTTACTTCAAATCCCTGGCCATTCATGCCAGATACGGACGCATATTCCACATTCGTAATCACAGCTTCCAGCACCTGTACCAGATTTCCGTTTCCCACATTCAAAATTGCATCCAAAAGATCATTCAGTGCCCCCTCATCATCGGTTGCTGCCGTGTTTATGACTGCTGCCGCTCCGGTTTGCATAATTCCGGCAAAACCTCCGATATGATAAGTACCTGTGACTTTTCTTAAATTCTCAACGGTACATGGAACCTTTTCGGCATTTGCATCATTGCTTTCTGAATCGCCTGTATTGATCTGGCCTCCCACAATGCGTCCGGCAAAACCTCCTGCATTTCCGCAGTTATGTTCATGATCTGTTCCTGTTGCCTGTACGGATATACCAGAAGTCTCTCCTGCCGCAGTAGACCCCTTCACTATGGGCACCAGCGTTCTAGCTACCCCTAAAAGGCTATCCAGATTAATTACATTAATTCCCAGAAGTCCTACAGAGCCCAGTGTTGCGATTCCTTCTGCTGTCATTTCTCCGGCAAAGCCTCCGGCGCTGGACATGGCGGTTACACTGCGAACCTGATCAGTATGTCCATCCGTAATCTTGCCGCTTCTCATAGCGCCGATATATCCTCCAGCTGTACCGCCTCCTGAAGTATAAGCCCCCTGCTCGTATTCAGATCTTCCTGCTGCAATCTGGTACCCGTAAGAGTTCTCAGCAATAAACGCATCCATTTCTTCCTGGGAGTCTATTTGCTCAGTGAGAATTTTATTTCCATAGGCTCCAAAGGAACCAACGCCTTCCACCCAGCTATTCCAGGTATCCACATCCAGTTTTTGTAAAGGACCATAAACTGCCGTATTCGTCTGAATAGGATAAACAATCTCTAAAATGTCAGCCAGATTACTTACGGTAATCAAACCACCCAAAAGACTCACATTTCCAGCTCCGAGCGTCTCAGATGCTTTCGCAAATCCGGTAAATCCTCCGGCATACTCATAACCATAAACCGATCGAATACGGATAGCGGCACATTCTTCCGTCTCTCCGATGATCTGACCGCCTTCGCTATATCCTACATATCCTCCGGCTGCTCCTCGAAGTGCAATTTCATCAGACGGTGCCTCTGCCCGTACGATACCTCCGCATGGAACTGCACTGGTGCTGCTGTCCTGAATCTCTGAAACATAAAATGACATAAGGCTAGCCAGAGTTTCACTTAAATTCGCCAATTTACCCAGCAGAGAAGTGCTTTCCAGCAGATTCAGTACATCACCTGCCACCATCCTTCCTGCATATCCGCCTGCTGCTCTCTCTCCGATAACATATTCAAACTTGTTTGCATCTGAATTTGTAATTTCGCTGCCTTCTACGCTGCCTACGTAACCGCCCGCTATACCATCCTGAGATTCAGCGTCTGTATAGGTAAGTACAGAATAGCCCTTAGCCTCGCCGGTTACATCGGAATTCTCTATTTTAGAAGCCATTACCTGTAAAGCGCTTGCAATCTCACCTGCTCCGAGAACGCCTTCCAAGACATCCAATTTTCCATCCACAGCGGCAGTGCTTCCAATATCGATCTTACCCGCATAGCCTCCTGCAAAATGCCTTCCCGTAACTGCATATGCGCTTTCTTCTAAATTAAAATAATTGCTTCCATCCACATCCTCCAGAGCCTTTGGTTCTTTAACATCGGTATGAGCAAGTCCCTTTACGTCACTGTTCTCAATTGTCATGGCGCTTCCATAGCCAAGATAACCACCAGCAGATCCGGAATTTGAATCATTATTTGCCATTGAAGAAGCTGTTACCCTTAAACTGTTGCCTTCCACACCAGCGTCATAGACTCTGGAATAATATGCCTGAATTAAATTTACTAAATCAGCAGCGCTGATTTGCAGTATACCATCCAATACCTGCAGCCCTTTTCCTGCACTCACAAAGGCTCCGGAAACAATTCTTCCGGCAAATCCCCCAGCGTAGGTAGATCCATTCACTTCTCTTATGCCAGTAACTGCATATTTCTTTTCTGTTTGAATAGTTTCACTCTCGTCCGGCACATTTATGAAAGTGCTCTGCAAATCTCCAGCAAATCCTCCGGCAACATCTGCAGTTACCTCTGCATTTCCAGTATATGCCACCGTAGTATCGTTTAACTCACATCTAAAATAAGGAGCTGCATCCAATAACCCGCTTAGGTTAAGAAGCTTTCCAGCTTCAGCCGCTTCACCCACATCTGCCAGTCCCTCTGTCCGGGCGCCGCCCAGAAAACCACCGGCAAATCCTGCTTTCTCATCCGCAGATACTGACGCCAATCCTGTCACATGACAATTTTGGGCCTTTACTGCCATGGCATTTCCGATAAAACCGCCGGCATAAAACGCATCGGTTTCTGTTTCATATTTACCGGTGGCAGATACACTCATCTCTGTACCCTGTACCTCGGAATTTTCAATTTCTGTTTGAATGGCACTGCCTACGCTAAGTAAATTGTTAACGCTTATAAGATTTAATCCCAGCAGATTCAATCCGCCTGCATCTACAATATCCCCCGTGCCTATTGCACCAGCAAAGCCACCCGCATAATTATTTGCCGAAACCTCTGATAAATTAGAGATAACTACTCCGGATATGGTTCCTCCTAGTCCAAGGCCGATGGCTCCTCCTGCAAAGCTTTCCGTTGCACTAACTAATTTTTGAACTATTTCCGTGTTCTCTGCATCTTCTGTACCTATGATTGTTACATCTTGCATCTGAAACGGTTCCATATAAAGCCCAACAGTGCTATTTACAATACCACCCATACTTATAGCAAGCGCCTGTCCAACTCCACCAGCCGCATAGTTATTAGCCGATACAGATGCCACTCGAATTTCATTGCCCTGGGCTTTTACAGCATACTTCATTTCGGCATTTGCCGTTTTCCATACCTTTGCCACAGTAGCACTAACCTGATTCTGTTCGTCATTCGTATTTTCTACATCTGCCAAAATTTTAGAATTTATAATTTTGGTTCCATCTGCTCTTCCGCAAAGACCACCGGCATAATTCTCCGTTGCCGTAACAAAAGCTGCTCCATCTTTTATATAAGTTCCTGCAATCACAGCAGGATATACGCCTGCCAAAGAAAGCAGAGCAGCATCTTGTTCTCCACCCAGAATATTTCCGAGCAACCCTCCTATAAGTTCCAAAAGATCTTCATTATTCTCATTTTGGTTTCCTAATGCTAATGCTTCTCCTACTGTAGAAAGACCTACCATTCCTCCAGCATAATTAACAGCATTTACTGTTGGCGTTCCTTCAATTCCACTGTCAATTAAATAGCTATTACAGAGTACACCTGTCAAACCGCCTGCATAATCTTCTATTGCACTAACCTGTACATCTCCATTTACACTACAATTTAAAATAAAACTATTATTTGTAATATAGCTATAATCTAAATCAAGTCCCAGACTACTAAAAGCAGCAACTACTTTCGTATCCGCTACTGCACCAGCAAAGCCTCCTGCATAATTCTGTGCGTTAACTTTTAGTCCGTTTTTCGCCTCGACTTTACATTGTATTAATCTTGCACCTGATTGATAGCCTACAAATCCTCCATAAAAATTCTTATTATTTACATTTTCCAATTGACTAGCTTCCATATTTTCAACTGTTGTGCCATATGAAACAAAACAGTTATATAATGTTGGGGCCTTGTGTCCTGTTGGCACTAGCTCTCCAATATTAACTATGCCACCGGAAATTAGCACCTCCAAAAGAGTTCCTAAGCCAAGAAATGGTATAGCGTTTAAAAGATTAATCAGTGGCTGCAACAAAAGACTATCTAATGTACCAAACAACTCTTGATACTCTACCATTCCCTGCATGGATCCGACAAATCCACCAGCTATGTCTTGTTTGGAAGAAAGACTTTGAAGGTTTTCTACAGAACAGTTTGCAATTTCTACATCTCCATATATTCTTCCAGCAAAAGCTCCCGTTGCCGCAGCGGTCACATCATCTTCGTCCGGATCCAGCAGTTGCGTTATGGCGTCAATTAAATCACCGACTAATAATTTCAATAAATCTCCCACCAAGGGAATTTCAAGTATGTTTTCCAAAAGTCCTATGACTCCCTCAATCAGATTTTGAGGGGGATCTTCTACCGTATCATACTGGTTTGCAATCGTAACATTCTCCAAAACCAAATTCTTAACTGTAACTTTAGGACCGCTCGTGAAAAGTCCTTCTATGTCATCAAATGAAGACAACCCTTCTTTAGATTTTTCAGATGATAATGTATTAAAAAAGCCTACTCCTCGAACATCATTGATGTTTAGCGCTCCTGATGCTGACTCAATTTTTACTTCTTTAATCCTTGCCCTGTTGGCTTCGGGTACTTCTCCCTCAATATTTAAAATTTCATTTAACTTCGAATATTCTCCACCAACTTTAGCGCCAATCATTGTTCCTTTGAATTCCAGCGGTTCCCACTTTTCCTTCAATTCAATATCTCTAAAAATAATATAGTTTTCATCGGCATCGTATTTCTTCCCCTGTGCTGCCTCTTCTGGAGAAACTTCGCCTCCAAAAAGTGTCCATGAAGTGTCTATCGTTCCCTCTACTTGTTCTACGCCAAGTGCATAGTATATTGCTCCACCTTTGTCATCTACTTCTCCAAGTTCAAAATCTTTCACTCCATTTTGTTCTGCATCCAGATCCGCATCTCCACTATACAGCATCACTGGTTTTCCATTTTCCAAATAAATTTCATATTGTGCTACACCTAATGTTCCTTTGTATGCCGCCGTCCGAACAGGTTCCCCTGATCCTATAGCGTGTAGCTGCTGTTCATTTCCAATCAGAATATATTCTGTTTCTTTATCTTTAAAGATAACCTGTCCCTTAAAGTCTCTTCCTTCAGCATCGTTCTCTGCTCTGGTTATCTTTTCAGCCTTTAACTGGGGCATCCGCTCCGTAAAGCTTTTGGATATCACATAATTATGTCTCTTATCATATGTGAGATAACTCTGTCCATCCTCTGAACCATTTGGATACAAAAATTTGCCCATTCCAAAGTTTTCCGCAATTGTATCCCCGGACATAACAGGCTCTTTTTCCGATCCATCCGAACAAAGGATATTTAACTGATAGTTGTTATATAGAAAGATCGTGTCCGTCTGAGCATCATAAAGAGAGGCATCTTCTCCCACCTCTTCTCTGGAAAAGCCCCCAGAAAATCCCGCCGGAAGCTGCCAACTCTCCCCGCTCTCCAAAGGAATATCATTCATCAGCACATATTTCCCATCTAATGCGTAGGTCAGAGGATTCCCATCTTCATCCGTCACTGCATCCCCAGTGCCAAAAGTCTCTTCTGCCACGTCTCCCGTATAGACCTCTGCTCCCGTTCCGATGGCTCGAAGCTGCTGCTCATGATAAATGCAGACAGCCCCGTTCTGATAAAGCTCTGCCGAGGAAGCTGCCGCTTCGTTTTCTTCCTGAACGCTTTTACTCTCTTTTTGTTTTTCCTCCTCAGCTGTAATCTCTATGCCAGAGTTCTCTGTTTCCTCTTCATACACTACTTCAACTCCTGTACCCTCATCTTCTGTCATACTCTCCAGCGCATTCTCCTGCACAACTTCCATGGCCGAGGCTTCATACCCAGAACAAAACGTAGTACTCAGCACAGACACAGTCAACACCATGGATAACATTCTCTTCCAAAGTCTGTTCTTCCTTATCATTTCCTTCTCTCCTTACTCAAAATTCTTAATCATGCAACATCGCTTTTGCATTTTCCTGTGTTTTCTTCTCTTATCTTTCTAAATTCCTTATATATGGCTTTTTTCAAATTCTATACTGCTTCCTCCTTCCGATCATTCCAATTTTTATTAAAAAAAGAGCAGTCACAGCAGAACCCGATCTCTCGGATACTCCCGTGACTGCTCTAGTGAGATATATAAAATTACACAAAAACAGGACAGACTCTAATCTGTCTGTCTGTCTGTCTGTCTGTCTGTCTGTCTGTCTGTCTGTCTGTCTGTCTTGAGCATAACAGCTTTCTGCATGGCTGTCAACCCCCTTTTTTTCTGGTTTTTTCATTTTATTCCAGTTCGTTTTTACTATTTTAACAGATTTTCCTACATTAGTAAACATAAAATATTCAAAAGCAAAATGCTGTCGCAGAATTACTGAAAACGTTGAAATCAAGTTCCCACCGTTTTCCAGATTCGCACAGTCCGTGATTTGACCCTTATGCTCCACTTAGATTTCCTGATAATATCGCCCTTTCTCCTTGATAAGCTGATCGTGCTTGCCTCTCTCGATAATGGGTCCCCGTTCCAGCACCATGATTTACTGAGTTTCCATGCTGAAAGTAGTCTCTCCATCCTCTTATAAGCGGATTTAGTTTTGCCACCTTCTCTTCCAGTCCCACATCTGCTGATCTCCTGCAAGTGATCATTCTAATTGCCTCCTTTACCTTTCCGTTAATCCTGATTAAAGCAAGGCCCCTTTTTTCCTATTGTTTTCTTACCAATAGTTCATAGATGCATGGGCTCCTCCGACTTCTCATACCATATTTCGAAGAACTTCGCATAGGTGCTTATATCCCCGATTACATACTTGTGGTTATATGATAGTATGATACCTCTTCTGTTCCGTTGTCAACTTTGGTAGCATTCCCCTCCCCCTACACCGCAGGGTTCTTCAATGCTGTATTCCAGTATCTACACATCTTCCATGGTCTTTGTCAGAAAGTCAGTAGCTCGACTCCCCTTTGTCCCTTTACAGGGCTAATGTAACGATGCTGCAGGATTCACTTTATGTTACGGACTGCTATTTTGCACCTGTTTCTCACTGGCATACCTCGCTACAAGGCTCACTGGTGACTACCTTGACCAGGCTTTCACTGTCAAGCTGATAACAGCTTGCAGAACACACGACTT
>CABSEG010000049.1 GCA_902476645.1 uncultured Lachnospiraceae bacterium
CTGGAGATTGCAATTCAGGCAGGAGAAGAAATTTTAAAGCTGAGTCAAAACTATGAAGATACGAAGGCTCTGGAAACGGCTATAGAGGCAGGCAAAAAAATCTTGGGGATGCAGGATGTCAGTCAGGAAGAGACAGACGCCGCTGCGGATGCCATTTTAGAGGAGCTTTTCCGGCTGGCGAAAACTGCGGATATCCAATCTCTGGAAAGCCTGATTGCAGCGGCGGAGGGATTGGAAGAGCAAAAATATACAAGTGGCAGCCTTGCAAGCCTAAAAGCCGCTATCGAAAAGGCAAAAGCCGTTGTGGCAGATCAGGGGAGAAAGCAGACAGATATCGCGGAAGCCTACGCAGACTTAGTTGCTGCTATCCGTCGGCTGGAGATGAAAGGAAACAAAACAGCCTTAAAGGCAGTGATTGAGAAGGCAGAGGCTATCTTGGCAAAGGCAGATCAATACGTGGCATCCTCTATGCAGGAGTTAAAGGAAGAACTTGCGAGAGCAAAAAACATTGCAGAGAAATCAGACGCGGCGCAGCGTGAGGTAGACGAAGCTGTTGAGGCGTTGACGCTGAAACTTACTAAGGTGCGTCTTGTGGGGGATGTGAATGGCGATGGTCAGGTCACTACGAAGGATACAGCCAGTGTGCTGCAGGCAGCAGCAGAGCTTACCGCTCTTTCAAAGGAAGAGGTGGCAAGCGCAGATATCAATGGCGACGGCGCAGTGGATACCGGAGATGCAGTAAGGATACTTCAATACCTATGTGAAAAGACGGAAACACTTTAACAGAAAAAAGAAAGATCCAAAAAGGCTCACCTGTGGCGCAGGCCCAGGTGAGTCTTTTTGGATCAACGGAAGATTTGACCAGACACGAAATGCCCGCAAACGTGGTGTCTAAAAAGGTGTATGTTCTGTGGTTTGCAGAAAATCCCGGAACAGGCCTTCCTGACTGGTTAATTCCTTATAGGTTCCCTGCTGGACAATGCGTCCCTGGTCCATGACAAAAATGACATCACAGTTTCTAAGGGTGGTCAGTCGATGGGCAATGGCGATGATGGTCATCCCAGTTTCCCGGTGTAGTTTTTCCAACTCCAGCTGGATGTTTTTTTCAGAAACATTGTCCAGGGCGCTGGTGGCCTCGTCCAGGATCAGAATCCGGGGCTTTCTCAGAAATACTCTGGCCAGCGCAATCCGTTGTTTCTGTCCGCCGGACAGGTTTTTTCCTCCCTCCGCAATCAGCGTATCATATTTCAAAGGCAGAGATTCGATGAAAGAGTCAATCTGCGCCCGTCTGGAGGCCTCTTTTAACTCCTCTCCGGAAGCATTTCTGTCCAATCCATAACAAATATTTTCCCGAATGGTTCCGGCCACCAGAAACGGGTTTTGCGGAATCAGCGTGATGATTTCCGAGATCTGCCTGCGGGAAAGTGTATTTACAGGACTATGATTTAAGTAAACGCTGGACGTTTGCTCCAATTTGCAGAGCAGGCGAATCAAGGTGGATTTCCCGCAACCCGAGGAACCGGCCATCCCTACGTAGGTTCCATAGGGGATCTGAAGATCTATATCTTTTAAGATTTCTTTGTCCTGGGAACCGTATGAAAAATGGGTGTGATCCATACGGATGTCAAATTCCCTCTGATTGGGAAGAAGCGCCGTTTCCTGGGGGACAGGGGTATAAGAAAAATCCAACGGCAAATTTTTGATTTTAAAGTATTCTTCAGCCAAAAGCGTGGATTCAGAAAGTTCATCCAGGATCCTGTGCAGCTCTCTTAGCGGGGCAGTCAGCTGGGTAAAACTTAAGTAGGCGGTTAGGATCATTCCTACGCTGATGGCATGTCTGCCTGCCAGATATACGGCGCCTCCTATGATGGTGACCGTAAAAACCGCCTCATTGATGAATTTCAGACAGTCGTATTTTGCCATGGCCGCATGGTGTCTCATCTCCTCCTGACGAAGAGATTCTGATTTGTCGAAGAACCGTTTTGTCTCCATATCCGTGGTATTGTAGACGCGGATTACTTCGATTCCTCCCAGCAATTCCACCATCACTCCGTCCATATTAGATTTTTCCTCCAGAAGGTGGATGCGGATTCCCTTTTGGGTGCTGATCTGGCGGTAGACGATCAGCACACCGATGGGAACCACAAGAATCGAGAGGGCGGCCAGAAAAACAGGAAGCTTATAAAAGATTACCACAATGGATGCGATTCCTGTAAAAACAGCGGGGGCGAAATCCATAAACAAAAGTTTTAAAAGCCTTGTAGTTCCCTCCAGACTTCGGTTTAGCTTACCATGGATGTTCCCGGTCATATGTTCCTGAAAATAAGACAGGGGGGCTTTTAACAAAGTTTCAATGGCACTGCAGCGGGCAGCCTTTTCAAACCTGGTACAGGTATCCTCTACGGACAGCCTTCGCACCACCTTCAAAACCTCGTTTAGAATGCTGATGACTAAAATAAAGGCCAGGAATGGAAGGATGCTGTAAAAAGAAAAGGGAGAAGTTCCGGTAAACAGCGAATCCGTCAGATCTCCAATGCAAAGGGGGATAAACTGGCTGATAGCTGCGGATACGGCCATTAGAACCGTGATAAAAATAAAATTGAACTTTTGTCTTTTTGTGAGCATTTTGTAGAGCTCGGAATAGATTTTTTTCATAGGATGCCTCCTGCATATAGCCAAATCGTGTTGTTGTTTTTCTATTTTACCATGTTTTAGAGGAGAGCGCATCCATGGAATTGCCGAAAGAGGAAGGTGAAGTTCATAAAAAATCAAACACTTTACAAAAGAAATCCCACAAAATAATAGTTTGCCGGAAAAAAGCGTATATTTTCAAAATAATAAACAAATTATTGCATTAAAAAAACTTCTGTTCTTTGATACAATAAAAACAGGAAAATTTGCCATATAAGCAAATAAGAAGGAAACAAGGAGGAGTTGTTATGCAAAGAAGTACTATGAAAAAGAAAACTTTGGCGTTTGTTCTGGCAGCTTCCATGTGTATGGGAAATATTCTGCCAGCCGTTGCGGCACCGGGGACGGAAAAGGCAGAAGAAACTGCCATGCTGGCCCACTACCCCCTGCAGTCAAATGCGCAGGATGTATCTGGGAATGCAAATCATGGAACCGTTCACGGAAATGTGAGCTGGACAGACGGTTTGGTTCTGCCGGGGGGAACGAAAACAGATGCGGCCAATGCGTCCTATGTGACGCTCCCGGAGGGGATGTTTGACGGACAGGATGAGGTAACGGTTTCTGTGTGGATTAACAGCAACACGGACGCGGGAAATTACAGTGCTTTGTTTTTTGGCACCAAGACTCAGAGCAATAACCTGCCGTTGAACTATTGGCTGTTTAACCCCACCAATCCTTCAGGAATGTTTAAGTCTGTATTTACCGATGCAAACAGCACAGATACCCCATGGGGGACTGAGGTGGGCGTATCCAGCGTAAGCACAACGGAGTACAAAGGCGTATGGACCCATTATACCACGGTATTGACGGAGGATTCCGTTACAGGATACATCAATGGAGAAAAAATCGGGACGGCCCAGAAGACAAAGACGACTTCCGATTTCGGAGAAGATCTCCAGGCTTACATAGGGCGTTCTAATTATACCCAAGATTCCACTTATGCAGGCTCCTTCCAGGATCTGCGTATTTATGATCAGGCCATGACACAAGAGGAGGTAGAGGAAGTTTATCTGGATACCTCCAGTGTCAATGACAGTGTGAAGGCGAAGGCTTTAGAGGGGATAGCAAAGCGGCTTACCCTGGATGGAGTTCTGGATATGGGCTATGTGGGAAAGGATGGTATGCTGAGTTTGCCCAGGGAAACGAACGGAGCCACCATTACCTGGAGTTCTGACCGAAAGGATATTATCAATGATAACGGAAATGTGACACTTCCGGAGCAGACCACCACCGTGACGCTAACGGCCAGAATGTCTCTTGGAACCCATATAGTCACGAAAGACTTTGCAGTGGCGGTTTTAGCCAGAGACGGCCAGATGGAATTCTGGAAAGAGCATATGACGATTCCGTATGTTCTAAGCCAGGGCGACGTGCTGCCGGTAAATCTGGGAAACGTGAAGGTTACCTGGACAGGAGATGACGCCATAAGAGAAGATGGCACTGTTGTTCCAAAATTCTCCGGAAAGAGAAAGGTGACGCTGAAGGCAACCATGACTGAGGGGCAGCAGAGTGAGGAAAAACAATTTGAAGCTTATATCCTTGGAGAAGATGCCGTTTATGTGGAAAGCTATACACGGGCCTCAGATGGGGACTATTCTAATAACCTGGCATACAGTATGCATCTGGCCTACAGCGAAGACGGGAATGGAGGCTATACACCCCTCAATGACAATTCCGGCCTGCTTTTTATGAGAGCAACGGAAAACGCAGACCAGACGCTAAACCGAAAAGGGCTTAAGAGTCCATATCTTTTTTATACAAAAGAGGGAAACTTCGGAGTCGCGGCTACCAGAGTGGAAGTAAACGGTGCAATGGATAACCAGGCCGCATCTTCCGTGGCATTTTGGATCTCTGATAACCTGAGAGCCTATCAGGAGGTGAGTCTGCTGAATCTCAAAACAGAACATACCGTGAACAATCCAGTCTGCGAGTATGATGCAGGAGCAGATCTTTACCGAATTACTTGGGCGGATGAGAATGGAAATTACTATCAAAACACCGTAAAGGATCTGGCGGATCCAGAAAGCGTTTCGGATCCGGTATCCGTTTTGAAACCCACAGTAAGACAGGTGGATACGGATATTGCCGGGGCCACAGAGGGAAATGTACTTCCTCTGGAAAACAGCGTGGGAACCAAGTTAAAGACAAAACTTTCCAAGCTGGTGAATACAGGTATGAAAGTGCCGGAGCAAATTACAGCCGCATCGAAAGAAGAGGTGGAAGCAATTCGGGCCACTGCTGTATATAACGATGGCTCCACAGCCAGCAAACAGGTAAAGTGGGATTTAAGTCAGGTAGATTTTACTAAGCCAGGACTTTACACTGTGCCTGGAACAGTAACCCAGCCCAGTTTCCAGAATGACCAGCCAATGTTTGTGGGGCGGCCGGATCCGGAAATGGCAAAATATAATGGAAAGTTCTATTTTATCTCCACAGATGAAAACGGACAGAGCAGGATTTATATCCGGCAAAGCGATACCCTCGCTTCGATTGGTCAGTCTTCGGAATCCCTGATATTAGATGGAGGCTCTTACCCGGACTTATTTGTAAATTGTCTGTGGGCTCCAGAGTTGCATGTGATCGGGGACGACCTTTATGTATTCTTCGCCGGAAGCTTAAGCGGTTGGTCCGGTGTACAGTCCTATGTGATGAAATTAAAAGAGGGCGGCGATCCTACCCGGAAGTCCGATTGGGAGAGGCCGATTCGGGTCCTGGATCAAGACGGGAATAATCTGTATGATACCAGCAGCGGAATTACACTGGATATGACCTACTTTGAAGTGGGGGGACAGGCCTACGTGGTATGGGCTCAGCGTCAGATCCATCCCGTGGATAATGGTTCCTGGCTTTACATTGCAACGGTGGATCAGGAAAAGCCCTGGCAGCTGACCAGCGACAGAGTGTGCATTTCCAAGCCGGATTACGGCTGGGATAACAACGATACCTTTGTGGATGAAGGCCCCTTCCTGATTCAGAGAAATGGCAAACTGTATCTGACCTTCTCAGGAGGCATGGTAAATCCCACCTATTGTGTGGGAATTCTGACTGCCGATGAAAAAGACAATCTGCTGGATGCCTCTGTTTGGACGAAAGGCAATTACCCGATTCTGACCTCCAGATCTGTGGAGAATCAGTATGGTCCCGGACATAATTCCTATATCTATGATGATGACGGAACATTGTATAATGTATATCATGCTCAGTGGAATAAGGGAACAAGAAGCGCCAGCATCAGAAGGGTACATTTTGATATCGACGGAGATCCGGTACTGGATTTGGTAGAAGAAAGAGATCTGGTAGACGCGTATAAAAATGTGTCTATGAAGGTACTTGTTCCAGGAGAGGTGACCGTGACTTATACGGCACAGGAAGGCGGAAGGATTGAAGGAGCTTCCGTACAAAAGATTCTGATGGGAGGAAGTACTACGGCAGTCACAGCTGTCGCCAACCCAGGGTACGAGTTTGTGGGATGGAACGACGGAAAGACACAGGCAGTAAGAAGTGACAGCAATGTGGCAGAAACGGTCGCTTATCAGGCCATATTCCGAAAGGTCGCAGAGCCGGTTCCGAAAGTAACCGTAACGTATGTAGCGGGAAATGGCGGAAGAATCGCAGGAGCTACGGTTCAAACCATTGAAAAAGGAGGAAGCGCCGCAGAGGTGACAGCAGTTGCGGATCCGGGTTATTCTTTCAGCAAGTGGAGCGATGGGGTTACCACAGCAAAGAGAAAAGATTCTAACGTGACAGAGTCCAAAACCCTGGTAGCGGAATTTATCAAAAATCAGGCAACCGAAACACCTGAGGCATCTGCTGTGAAACTGAATGTAAAGAAGAAAATCACCATCGGAGTGAAAGAAAAGGTGAAACTGAAAGCGTCGGTGCTTCCAGCAGGAGCTTCCCAAAAGATAGAGTGGAAATCCAGTAAAAAATCCGTGGTTTCCGTGGCCGCAAACGGAAAAATTACGGGAAGGAAAGCCGGAACCGCCATCATCACAGCCACTACAGAAAATGGAAAGAAAGTCACCTGCAGGGTAACGGTCAAAAAAGCTCCGAAAAAGATCACCACAAAGGTGACCGCAAAGACCCTGAAGAAGGGAAGAACCTGGAAGATGAAGGTGAGCTTCCCGAAAAAAACAGCCAGCTATCGGGTGACCTTTACATCCAGCAAAAAGAAGGTGGCAACGGTAAACGCCAATGGAAAGATTCAGGCCAGAAAGAAGGGAACCGCCGTGATAACGGCCAGATCTTATAACGGCAAAAAGGCGCGGGTACGAATTACGGTAAAATAAACAGAAATACGATACTTTCCTAACGATTATAAGTGGAAGAGTTCAGGAAACAGGATAAGCATACAGGCGGGAGAGAGCAGTTGGACGTTCTCTCCCGCCTGTATGAGGTTAGAAGAGAGAGGTTCTGATCATGATTTTGCTTTTTGATGACATTTTGAAGAATCTAAAAATATCAAACAAAAATCGTAAAAAAAAATCTTTGTTAAAAAAGGCCGAAAAAAAACGCCACTTTTTAATAAATTATTGAATTTATAAAAGATCAGAGTTTGTTAAAATGAAAATATGAGTGTGCATCTGTCAAAAACGTACATCATCATTCTGTTGTTTTGCTGTCTTTGAGTGGCAACATGAGGGCAGAATGCGCCACGGGTGCCCTTGTCAAATGCTGGAAGCGGACAGGGAATCTGTGAGTAGGAAAGAAAAGGAGAAACGGTATGAGTAAAACAAAGTTATGGAAACAGCTACTGTCTGCCTCGTTGGCTGCGGTTGTGGCCGTTACGGGGATTCCCTACCAATCCCTGGCAGCGGAACCGCACGGGCAGACAGGACAAGGGATGATTGCGAACTTCACCTTTGACGGGAAAGATCCCTATGATGGCGGAGGAGCAAAAGGCCAGCTTATGGGATATGAGCTGGTAGAGCGGGACGGAGGAAATGCGTTGCAGTTTTCCGGTTCCTCCAGCGGCTGGCTGAATGTGACGAAGGAAGACGGAAGCCCTCTGCTCCAGGGAAAGGAAAATATCACCATTTCCTATGAGACAAACGATAATCAGTGGGGGTTTTTCCTTGCGCCAGATACCCAAAGACAGAATGACCGGGAAATTTATCTGGGGATGTTTAACGGGAATACGGTGGAGCGATATTGTGGAGGAAGGAACAATGCCGCATCCTCTAAAGTAGAGGGCGGAGCCGTTTCCGGCTGGACCAAGGTAGATGTGGTGATTGAGGAGACACAGACCACCCTCTATCTGAACGGAGTGAAGCAGGGTTCAGGTCCGGTGGCTTCGACAACAAAGCTCTCAGATATTTTAGGGCCGGATGGCGGTATCTTTCAGATTGGAAAGGCCAATTGGGGAGATGGAGAATACTCCAAAGGCCAGATCGATAACTTTAAGGTCTACGACGGTGCGCTGACGGAGGGCCAGGTAGCAGGCTCGGAGGAAATTACCCAGCCTCTTTTAGCTGATTTTACCTTTGACTCTCTGGAGGAAGGATTCCGGGGAGCCGGGGCTGTCGCGGAGGCAGCGGGAATCCGTAAGTACAGCGCAGAGGGAGAGCAAGACAATTATGCCTTAAATCTGAATGGGTTAAACGGCTGGATGAAAGTGACAGATGCGGATGGAAACCCTCTCCTGACAGGACTGTCAGAGATGACCCTCTCCTATGACAGCTGTATCCAGGAAAGCGGGACAAGCTGGGTGTTCTATGCGGCGCCAAGCGAGGACGGGCAGGTTTATGGGCAGGAACATTATCTGGGAATCATGAACAAAGACGGGGAAATTACCGTAGAGCGCTATAACAACGATGGAGAAAGACCAGATAACAGTATTGTTTCGGATAGTAGCGGCACCTGGGAACATGTGGATGTGGTGTTCGCTGAGGAATCGACCACGGTCTATGTAGACGGCGTAAAGGTTGGAGAGTCTGAGAACTCTTATGCGCTGGAAGAGATTTTGGGAGATAGCAGTGTGCTCCAGATTGGAAAGGCAAACTGGAATGCTGGTGAATATTGCGTAGGTATGATTGATAATCTTCAGATTTACAATTATGCCAAGTCAGAAGCGGAGATTAGCGGAGTTTTGGAAGAAGAACTGCTGGCTTCCTACGATTTTGCGGATTTCGCGCTTGAGCCGGATGGAGCTTCTTTAAAGGATGAGGAGGGCAGACAGCTGCAGCTTGTTACAACAGGTTCCGGTACGAAGCCATCTCTGGTGGAGGATGAAACCAGGGGACAGGTGCTTCAATTAAACCAGGCTGCCTATGCAAACAGCGGTTACGCCTTACTTCCGGAGAATCCTTTCGAGGGAGCTTCTGCGGAACATGGCCTGACCCTGAATTTCTGGACAAAGACCACGGGAAATACCAGTAATTATGGGAACAAGTGCCTGATTGATTTCGAGGTGGCTCCGGCCTCCGCAGATAAGAGGGCAGGTACGTTTGCGGTAAACCAGCAGATGGTTTACTGGAATACCACGGATCAAAATGGAAAATACATCGATTTTAATATGGAATCCCTTGGACTTTCCACAAGAGATTTGTGGAAAATGGTGACCCTTGTGATAACCGAGGAAGGGCTAAAAGGCTACTGCGATGGATTTGAAGTTTCTGTTCCTGTCAATGGAAGCGATGGATCTTTGGACTACCCGCAGATGATCAGCGATTTAGTCGGTGGTCTGCTGGGTGAGGGAGAAAAATCTAATGTGCGCCTGGGAGCAAGTCTTGCCACCTATTGGGAGTGCGCGGGGGCGAGGCTGGATGACATATCTTTCTATAAAAAAGCCCTGACCGACGAGGAGATTGTTGCTCTCTACGAGGACAGCAAGGTGGAAGTACCGGTCGAGTCCATCACTATTTCCGGAGATGATACGGTGGACGAGGGAAAGACGATTCAGCTTACCGCAGAATTTGTACCGGAGAATACCACAGAAAAGCATGTAAATTGGAAATCCAGCGATCAGAGTGTTCTGACCGTGGATCAAAACGGAGTGGTAACCGGAGTGGGCGAAGGAACGGCCACCGTTACCGCGGAGAAAAACGGCATTGTATCCAATGAGCTTTCTATTACCGTAAACGCGACGGTAAAAACCCTGGAGGAAGGATACTATCTGACCGTGTATTCTACCACCAAGAATTTTTATGCCTATGCGGCCAACGTGGAACAGGAGACACAGAGTGTTTACATGGCAGTCAGCAAAGATGGAAAGACTTTCGATGTATTAAACAATGGTGGCGGTGTGATCTTCTCAAAGAATACTGGAGGCAGTCTGAAGGTTACGAGTCCGAAAATTTTCAGAGATGGGGATACCTTTGTGGTAGCAGCTCCTGATGCGGAGGCTTCCAGAGGAATCCATCAGTTCACTTCCGCAGATGGCGTGCATTATTATGATGATGAGCTGGTTGACTCCACAGAATATGATTTGGCTATTCCCTCTCTCAACAAAAATAATTTTCCGCTGCTTTTGGATGGAGAAAACATTCTAGAGTCGGATGAAACCATCACCCTTGGAAACGCACTGGAGATTACGGAGGAAGAGTATACCTATCTTGTAAATAAGCTGGGTACGGTGGTTAATACAGGATTGGAAAGTCTTACAGATTTGACCGTAACAAATCAGGATGATCTGGTGAAAAAGTTAAACAGTGAGAGAAATTCTGTTAATGCCACTTATTCAGACGGTTCGATCCAGAAATTTAACGTTGACTGGAGCGATGCGTTAAGCAGCACAGATACTTCTGAGGCTGGAACCTATACGCTGACCGGTCAGGTGGTACAGACCAAATATCTCAATAAGTTAAAGGAATTAAACGGCAGTACTCTGCCGGAGGATGATCCCCTAAATGTGAATCCGGATGAACCGGATAACTATGATGAGGAGACGGGAAAGACCTACTATGACGAGACCAAGTTCGTGGAAGGTATGGCAGATCCCTGTATCTACTGGGATGAGCAGACGGGCTATTATTATATGACCGGTTCCTATTTCCCGCAGTCAGGCGATCAGATTGACAGCAACGATCATACCCAGCAGTATGACCGCGTTGTACTTCGCAGAGCCAGAACATTAGAAGGATTACAGAGCAGAAAAAATCAGGTGACCATCTGGAAGGTTGGAAATCAAGGCTACTACAATGGAGAAGAATATGTAAACAGCGGCTACCGCTACATCTGGGCTCCAGAGATCCACAGAGTGGGAGATTATTGGGTGATCTACTTTACCGAGAGCCATGACAGAAATAATGCCTTCAACATCTACTCCCATGCGCTGGTGTTGGATGGAGATCAGGATCCATACGAGACGGCACTGGAAAGCTCCGGACAGGCATCTGAATGGACAGACTACAAGGTAAACCAGACGGTCAGCGACGGCTTTAACTCCCTGGGCACCTCCTTCTGCCTGGATATGACTTACTTTAAGGATGAAGTAAACGGCCAGTCTTATGTCATCTGGGCCGGCAAGCCAACGGCCTCCTACGGTGGAAGCAGCACAGATCTGTTTATTGCAAAGGTCAGTGAGGAAAAGCCATGGGAAGTGATCTCCGAAGCCACCAGACTGACCTGCTCGGAATACGGATGGGAAAGAATCCGCTTCTGTGTAAACGAGGGTCCCACCGTGCTGCAGCATGACGGAAACATCTTCATGTGTTATTCCGTATCCGGTACCGGTTCCGAGTATGCCATCGGTATGATGAACGTCAAAGGCGGAGAAGATTTGTTGGATATCAATAACTGGACCAAGAGTCCCTATCCGCTGCTGACCTCCAGGGATGTGGATGGAGAAGAGGGACCGGGACATAACTCTTTTACTGTGGACCAGGATGGAAACGCCATCTTTGTATACCACGCAAGACCCACCTCCCACAATTATCAGAAGTGCGGATGTGACGCCGATGGAAATAACAGTACCTGGAACAGTGAGCCGTTAAATGATCCCTGTCGCCACGCAAGGCTGAAACGGGTGCACTGGGCAGCAGATGGTACGCCAATTTTGAAGATGACCTATGAGGATGAGCTTTTGGAAGAGTTCAGTACGGTCCAGATCAAGGTAACCAAAGAAGAAAAGGATGTCTTGCTGTCCGGACTGGAAGTGACGCCTCCGGAAAAACAAACCTATGAGGTTGGCGAGAATCTGGACACGACCGGAATGACCGTAACGGCGCTTTACAGCGATGAGAGCAGCAAGGTGCTGGAAGAAGGATATGAAATTACGGGATTTGATTCTAGTAAGGCACAGGAAGGCCAGACGATAACCGTATCCTACACGGAAGACGGCGTGACAAAAACGGCCTCCTTCCAGGTGACGATTCAAGAAAAGGAATATCCCCCTGTGACAGAGGAAGACCTGATTGCAAGCTTTACTTTTGATGGAGAGGATGGCTTGAAGGGGGCAGGCGCAGCAGCTACGGTCAATGGTACGGCAGCGTATGTGGACAGCTTTGCGGGAGCGGGGCAGGCCATGAGCATCAGTAGCAGCAACTGGCTGAATGTGACCAAAGAAGACGGAACACCGCTGCTTCAGGGACTGGAACGAATTACGATTTCCTATGACAGCAAGGCAACCAGTATGGGCAATGGCTGGCTCTTTTTTGCAGCTCCCAATGCCGATACACAGACCTATGAGAAAGAACACTACCTGGGAATCATGGATAAGGCTTCTGACATTACGGTAGAACGCTTTCATAACAACGGAAGCAGACCTGGCAACAGTATTGAGGCAGACAGCACCAGCGAGTGGAAGCATGTAGACTTGGTCATTGAGGAAGATACCTCTGCACTGTACATAGAGGGGAAGAAAGTGGGAGAGCAAACCAGCTCTTATAAACTCAGCGATATCCTGGGAGAGACCGGTGGAATCATCCAGATCGGAAAAGGAAACTGGGTAAATGGCGAGTACTACAATGGATTGATCGATAACCTGAAAATTTACAATGGAGCAAAGACAGAGGAAGATCTGACCAGAACAGATCAGGATATTGTGGAAGCAGCTAAGGAAGCCCTGGAAATTCCCAACATGGATGACGTGCGAGGAAACATTACTCTGGTGGATACCATCAAAGATGCTACGGTTACCTGGACAAGCTCTGACGAGAGTATCATCAGCACCAAGCCGGTGGAAAATGAGGGTTACGATCCCACCCCTGCGGGTGTGGTAAACAGAGGCGATCAGGATCAGACCGTGACACTGACGGCAACCATCCAGAAAGGAGATGCGACAGCTACCAAAGAGTTTTCCGTAACTGTTAAGAAAAAGGCAGAAGAACTGAAGGAAGATGATTTTACAGCCTATCTGTTTGGAAGCTTCACAGGAACGGAAGGAAGTCCCACGGACGAGCAGATTTATTTTGCAGTCAGCGAGGATGGCTACTATTATGAAGACTTAAACGGTTATAAGCCGGTACTGCAAAGTGACGTGGGAGAAAAAGGTGTCCGGGATCCGTATCTGCTGCGTTCCGCGGAGGGAGACCGGTTCTATCTGATCGCTACGGATCTGAGTATTTACTACCGGGGAGGCTGGGGAAATGCCAATGCCACCACAACAGGAAGCCGGGATCTGATTGTATGGGAATCCACAGATCTGGTGAACTGGTCAGAGCCCAGAGCTGTGACGGTAGCGGGACTGGATGCCGGATGCGCATGGGCGCCGGAAGCCATCTATGATGAGAAGACCGGAGAGTACATCGTCTACTTTGCAAGTAACAGCATGGAAGACGAGATTAATGACGGTGTACTTCAGATTTACTACACCAAGACCCGTGACTTTGTAAACTTTACAGAGGCAAAAGAATATATCACCAGAGGAGCAAATCAGTCTATCATTGATACGACTATGATTAAGAATGAGGAAGACGGATATTACTATCGCGCCTCCGCAGACGGACAAATTACTCTGGAAAGAAGCAAGGAGATCTTCGGAACCTGGGAGACGGTAACAAATCTGAACAGTCTTGGTCTGGGCGGGGATATGACCGGCGGTAAGCTGGAAGGCCCGGAACTGTTTAAATTTAATAAGAAGGATTGGGTAGACGGAAAGCCCACTTATGGATTGTATACAGATCAGTATGCCGAAGGAAAAGGATATTTGCCGGTGATCACCACAGATCTGAGCGATGCGGATAATTCGAACCAGTCCTGGAAGAAACTTTCCACCGGAGAGTACAGCTTTGATACACTGAAGAAGCGCCATGGAACCATTCTGAACCTGACCCAGGAGGAGTATGAGCGTGTGATGGAAGCGTATGCGCAAAAGCTTCCAAGTCTGGATGAAGATCCACAGGAAGAACCGGTGCTTTCTTATGATTTCGAGGATGGCACCATGAGTGACGGCTCTGGAAACGGCAGAGACGGACAGCTGTTTGGAAATGCCGCCATTGTGGAAGACGAGGAGAAAGGCGGAAAGGTCCTGAAACTGGACGGAACGGTCAACACCTATGCAGAGCTTCCCCAGGGATTCTTTGATTTGAGAAACACGGTAAGTATCTCTATGGATGTGAAGGCTGAAAATGTCAGCGGAAACTATTTTACATTCACCTTTGGAGTAGACAGAACCAAATATTTGTTCCTGAAAACAGCGAATGATACCTCCAGAGTTTCCATGACCGTAGGAGGTTATGGATCCGAACAGACAGCCAGCGGAGAGTGCGGTACCATTTTGAACCGATGGATGAACTTTACCATTGTGCTGGATGGTGAAAGCAAGAGTTTGAAGCTGTATCTGGACGGCAAAAAGATTGGAGAGACCAAGGCAACAGTAAAGACGGCAGCTATGGGAGAAGATTTGGTATCATACCTTGGAAAATCCTTCTACAGCGAAGACGGATACTTCAGCGGATGCTTTGATAACGTTAAAGTTTACAACCGCGTATTGACGGATGAGGAAATCGCGGAGGCAAATCAGCCGAAGCCGGAAATGGTGACCGTGACCTATACGGCAGGAGAAGGAGGAAGTATCCAGGGCGATACGACGCAGACCATTGTTAAGGGAGAAAGCACTACAGAAGTAATAGCGACAGCGGATGAAGGCTATGAGTTTGTAGAGTGGAGCGATGGCAATACCCAGGCCAGACGTGCCGATTCCAATGTTCAGAAGGATGTCAACTATGAAGCCTTCTTTAGAAAGGCGGATGTGACAGAACCGGAAGAGACTGTGACAGTTACCTATGTGGCAGGCGTTGGCGGCAAGATCGAGGGAACGGCCATTCAGACCATCGTGAAAGGTGGCAATGCCTCTGAAGTAACCGCAGTGGCAAATGAAGGATATGTCTTTAGCAAGTGGAGCGATGGCGTGACCACGGCTAAGAGAACGGACCGGAATGTGACGGTATCTAAGAAGGTGACAGCAGAATTTACAAAGATTCAGGTGACAGAGCCTCAGCCTACGATGCCGGAGGCAGCCTCTGTAAAACTGAATGTAAAGAAAAAGATCACCATCGGACGAAAAGAGAAGGTACAGCTGAAAGCCAATGTGCTGCCGGAAAAAGCATCCCAGAAGGTAACCTGGAAGTCCAGCAAAAAGTCGGTAGTAAGTGTTTCCGCAAATGGAAAAATTACCGGGAAAAAAGTTGGAAAGGCCACGATTACAGCTACTACGGAAAACGGCAAGAAGGTAACCTGCATTGTGACGGTAAAGAAAGCGCCGAAAAAGATTGTTTTGAAAAATGCGCCAAAGACCAACAAAAAACTGGCAACCAAGACACTTAAGAAGGGTAAGAGCTGGAGAATGAGAGTGAAGCTTTCCTCTAAGAAGATGGCAAGCTATAAGCTGACTTATCAATCCAGCAACAAGAAGGTTGCAACCGTAAACGCAAAGGGCAAGATCAAAGCAAGAAAGAAAGGAACAGCAGTTATCACTGCAAGGACTTACAACGGAAGAAAAGTGAGAATTAAGATTCGTGTAAAATAACTAATAGCACAGACAGGCAGCGTCTTCTGATTTAGAAGGCGCTGCCTGTTTTACTGTACACGGAAGTGAAAAATACGAAAAATATCGAACAAAGGTGATAAAATAACGGACGTACGAAAGTAGGAGTCGTGATATAATACCAGAAAAAGAGTAGGAGGTTCTATGAATGACTAGAAAAGATATGTGGAAAAGGTTGATGACAGCCGCCTTATCCGGCACCCTCATCGTCCAGGGACTTCCCGTGAACACTCTGGCCGCCGAGGCGCAGGCTGGGGATTCCGGGGCGGCAGATAGCTTGATTGCTTCCTTTGACTTTGATAAAGAAGCAGAAGAAGGCGGATTTGTGGGAGGCGGAGCGAAGGCTTCCGGTACCTATACCCTTCAGGAGCACAACGGAGGATATGCTCTGTACTTAAATGGAAGCCAGTTTCTAAATGTTTCGGCGGAAAACGGGGAAAGCCTATTAACCGGAAAAGAAGAGATTACAGTCTCTTATGATGCCAAAGCAGCAAAGGGAGATAAAAGCTGGACTTTCTATGCAGCACCCAATGGAAATACCCAGACTTACCAACAAGAACATTACCTGGGCGTGTTACATACCACAGGTGGAATCAATGTGGAAAGATATCATAATACAGGAACAAGGCCTCAAAACAATTTGGAGGCCACATCATCCAATGAATGGATGCATGTGGATGTGGTGGTGACAGAAGGAGAGACCAGGCTTTATGTCAATGGCGAGCTGGAGGATCAATCAGACAGCGATTACCTTTTGACTGATATTTTAGGAGATAATAGTGTTCTCCAGATTGGAAAAGCAAACTGGGAGAGTGGGGAATACTATGCGGGATGGCTGGACAACTACCGCATCTACGAGAAGGCACTCACAGAGGAGGAAATTCAGGAACAGTATGCGGAGTTTGCCGCGCAAAATGATCCCATGCAGCAGGCATACAATGAACTGACAATATTAGATGCAGATGATGTAAGAGGAAATCTGCCGCTGGTACGAGAAGGGAAGAATGGAGCCTCTATCGAATGGGAATCCAGCAATCCGGAGGTAGTGACTGATGAAGCAGAGGTAGGACTCTATGACGGAGGCGTGGTACGCCGTCCGGCAGCAGGGGAAGACCCGGTACCGGTTACTCTTACCGCCACTTTGACCATGGAGGGGTATGAAGAGTCCCTGACAAAACAGTTTCATGTGACAGTACAGCCGCTGCCGGAAGATTTGGATACGGATTACACAGACGGATATTTGTGGGCGCACTTTGATGCTTCCGGAGGATACGAGAAAATCTTCTTCGGATACAGCGAAGACGGGCTTAACTGGGAAAAATTAAACAAGAATCCTTATGGCACGCCGCAGCCCATTCTGACCAACGATGCGCCAGGCAGTGACCTGGGAGTCCGGGATCCTCATCTGATCCGTTCCCCGGAGGGAGATAAGTACTGGATCCTAGGTACAGATCTGCACGCAGAAGGAGGAGGAGCCGGAGGAAGCGGCTGGAACCAGCTTAGTGCCAGCCAAAACATCGTAGTTTGGGAGTCCACGGATCTGGTGAACTGGAGTGAGCCGAGACTGGTTTACGCAGGCTTTGCCAATGCGGGCTGCGTTTGGGCACCGGAAGCTATTTATGATGAGACCACAGGGGATTATCTGATTTACTGGTCATCCAGAGACAAGTCTAAGGACGGCACAGAGGAAAATGCCCTCCGGGTCTATGTTTCCAGAACCAGGGATTTTAACACCTTCTCCGAGCCTCAGGTTTGGCTGAGTGAAGACGTTGCAGGAAGCGAGGTCAATATTATTGACAGTACCATTGTAAAAGCAGATGGAAAATTCTATCGTTTTTCCACCTCCGATTGGAATACGGTCATTGATGTCAGCGACACGTTGGATGACACCGACGTGCTGGATGTTCAGGTAGACCCGGAAAAGAGCACGCCAAAGGGTTCCTGGACCAGACTGGTAACTCGTTCCGGAAGCGCCGCCGCAGGCTTTGACAGAAGAGAAGGCTTTACCGTTTATCAGCTTCCGGATGGCACCTGGTGCGCAATGGGAGACAATGGAGGATATAAAGCTTTTGTTACGGATGATTTGTCTAAGGGGACTTTTCAGCCGGCAGATGCCAGCTTTCCAGACGGACGTTTCCGCCATGGAACGGTGATGCGCCTTTCTGAGACTGAGAGAGCGCGGATTATGGAAGCTTATGGGGAAAAAGAGGATCAGGAAGAGCCAGAGAGCCAGGAGCCTGTATTGGAGTATAACTTTGAGCAGGATCTGGGGAAAAAGGTTATGACGGATACCGCAAAAGGGAATGCTACAGAGGATAATGGAATCCTGTACGGCAATGCTGCGGTCGTCTATGATGCAGAGCGGGATAGCAATGTGTTGCAGTTAAATGGAAGCAACGGTGCCTACGGGGAGATTCCCCAGGGTTTCTTTGACGGCAGAGACACCATGAGTATTTCTGTGGATGTGAAATCCAATTTAAACAGCGGAAACTTCTTTACCTTTACGTATGGAAAGGATAGTACCTTCTACAACTTCCTGCGCATTCGAGGAAAAGAAATCCGCTATGGAATGACCAAGTCCGGATGGCAAAATGAGCAGGAAGTAAAGACCGCAGACGGAGCCAATACCGGAGTATGGCAGAATGTGATTTTGACAGTCAATGGAACAACGATGAAGCTGTACGTGGATGGTATGCTGGTAGATGAAAATGACAGTACAGGTATTCGTACCTCTGATTTTGGAACGGGTATTCTCGCTTACCTGGGAAGATCTTTCTATGACGGAGATCAGTATTTTAATGGAAGCTATGATAATTTCAAAGTATACAACCGGGAGCTGAGCCAGGAGGAGATTTTAGACAGTGCGCTGGAGACGGCAAATCTGCTGCGGGACGTGACTGTGGGTACGGTTCCGGAGGACCCTGCCAACACCATGGGAACAGATGATCACACGGCAGTGACCTCTTCGGTTCATGAACAGACCAAGGAAATCACCTCCTATGTGAGAAAGGAAGCAGATTTAACGGCAGTGCCTGTAAAGGTTTCTGTGCTCTCCGACGAGGTGGTATTTACCGTAAACGGCGAAGCCTGGGAAAACGGAAGCGTACTGGATCTGACAAAGGATGTTCAGATAACGCTGAATTATCTGGATGCCAAGACGGAGACCTGGACGATCAAGACCCCTTCCATCGCGACGAATCCGGTGCTGCCCGGTCAGTACGCAGATCCGGATATCGACTATTTTGACGGCAAGTACTGGCTTTATCCCACAACGGATGGATATTCCGGATGGGGCGGCTGGATCTTCCACGCATTCTCCTCCGAGAATCTGGTAGACTGGACCGATGAGGGAGTCATCCTGGATGTAAAAAATAAGAATCCGGGTGTCAATGAAAATGGGGTACAGATTGCATCCTCCGCCTGGTCGGATGGAAATGCTTGGGCTCCGTCCATTGAAAAGAAAAATGGAAAGTACTATTTTTACTATTGTGGAAATGTCAACAGCTCTTATACGGGTCAGTGTGGCAGCGGAAAGGCCATCGGCGTTGCCGTATCCGACAGTCCGGCAGGGCCCTTTGTGGCCAAAGAAACGCCGATTGTGGATCCGAAAATGTGTGCGGATGCCAATATCGGATTCTCCGGACAGGTGATCGATCCTTCCATCTTTACCGATGATGACGGAACGTCGTATCTGTTCTTTGGAAACGGTGGGAATGGCTGTGCTATGGCAGAGCTGAATGATGATATGATGAGTATCAAAGCGGGAACATTAAAGAAGATCAACGGAATGAAAGACTTTAGGGAGTCCGTGGTGGTAACCAAGAGAAATGGACTTTATCACTTTACCTGGTCCTGTGATGATACGGGAAGCCCTAATTATCATGTAAACTATGGCACGGCCGAGAAACTGGATGGAAACGTAACCTTCCGGTATACGTTGCTTGAGAAAGACGAAGCAGGAGACATGCTGGGTACCGCCCATCAATCCCTCCTGTATATGCCGGAGACGGATACCTGTTATATGGCATACCACAGGTTCTATACGCCCCTTGGTATTTATACAGACGGTCTTGGGTATCACAGAGAGACCTGTATTCAAGAGATTACGTTTGATGAGAATGGACTGATGAAACCGATAAGACCCACCATGGAAGGGGCCAGGGCTAAGGCTACTGTGACCTATGCCGCAGGCGAGGGTGGTTCCGTCCAGGGACAGGCTAAACAGATTGTATATCTGGGAGAGAGTACCGAGGAAGTAACGGCAGTGGCAGAAGAAGGCTATGAGTTTGTAAGATGGGATGATGGTTTTGCTGAGGCGGTCAGAAGCGATGCAAACGTGCAGGAAGATGCCGTTTACACAGCCATCTTCCAGAAGGTGGAGAAACCGGCGCCGCAGGAGAAGGTAACGGTGACTTACACAGCAGGAACCGGCGGAAGAATTGCCGGAATGGCTACACAGACCATTGAGAAGGGCCAAAGCACCAGCCAGGTAACGGCGGTGCCCGACCCGGGATATACCTTCTCCAAGTGGAGCGATGGAAAAACCACAGCTTCCCGTACGGATGCCAATGTACAGCAAAACGCCATCTATACGGCGGTCTTTGTAAAGACAGAGATACAGCAGCCAGGCGATTCCCAACAGCCCGGGGGCTCTGATACAGAGACCAAGGAGCCGGAAGCGTCCAAGGTGAAGCTGAATAAGAAGACGGTCAAGATGGGAGTGAAGGAGAAGGTACAGCTAAAAGCCACAGTTTCCCCGAAAGATGCCTCTCAGAAGGTGACCTGGAAATCCAGCAAGAAAGCTGTGGTGGCGGTATCCAAAAACGGAAAGCTGACGGCGAAAAAGCCGGGTATCGCGAAGATTACGGTAACCACGGAGAATGGAAAGAAAGCCACATGCAAGGTGGTCGTAAAGAAGGCGCCGAAGAAGATTACCGCAAAGGTAAAGGTTAAGACGCTGAAAAAAGGAAAATCCTTTAAGATTAAGGTAAATCTTCCCAAGAACACGGCCAGCTACAAGATCCAGTTTGCTTCCAGCAAAAAGTCCGTGGCTTCCGTAAACGCAAAGGGAAAGGTAACGGCAAAGAAGAAGGGAAAAGCCGTGATCACGGCCCAAACCTACAACGGCAAGAAAGTCAGAATTGCGGTTCAGGTAAAGTAAAATCATAGGGTAACAAAAACAGGCAGGAGCGTTGCAAAACGGAACATTTCCGGGAGCAGTGCTCCTGTTATTTGTTCTGAGAAAAAGGAAAGGAATTTACGGGTTTTGCTTGTCCGGGATAGAAAAATCATCTATAATAAAAACAAATTCCCTGAAAATTTTGGAAAAAATACCAAAAGGTGCAGGGAATGGAAACTGCGTAAGGGAGAAGGAGGATTAGATTTATGAAGGTAAAAAAGAAAGTATGGAGCATATTGCTGACGCTTTCCATGCTGTGCAGTATGCAAATGCCTGTGGCGGCATCCGAAGCAAGAGATGCATCCCTGGACGATGC